>JAEINY010000213.1 GCA_016342595.1 Marinilabiliaceae bacterium | reverse complement strand
AGGGTAGGGATCAACACAAAACCCTATCCTTTAGGTTAGGGATTAAAAAACAAAAAATGAACAACATACCCGTCATACAAGTAGGCATCCAATTCAAACCCACCATCGAGTTCACTCTTGTGGGAAGCTATCAAACCCAAACAGGTGAAAAAATAAGTGGCAGATGGAGGGCCGAGATGAACAATGGTGCTTTGAGACTACATAGTGACTCCCGCACACTGGACATAAGCTCCGGCTCAACCCTGCTACCCGAAAACCCTGAAGTGAGCCAATTCACATTACATGATGTCACCATCGGCATTAACTTTCACTGGGAGCGCGATGAAGACCAGGCTTTCAAAGGAGGACTGAAATTACTCATCGAAGAGGATAAGATAACTGCCATCAATATTCTACCCGTGGAGGATTACCTGATGAGTGTCATCTCCTCCGAAATGAGCGCCACCTCATCGGTGGAGTTATTAAAAGCCCATGCGGTGATTTCCCGCAGCTGGCTGTTGGCGCAAATTGAAAAGAATAAAGCCTTGCAGAATGAAGCTGAATCCTACCAATCATTTCATCAAACAGAAACAGAGCGCATCAAATGGTACGATCGGGAAGACCACCTCAATTTTGACGTGTGTGCCGATGATCATTGCCAGAGATATCAAGGCATTACCCGGGCCAACACCCCCATGGTAGTACAAGCCGTGAAGGAAACCTGGGGTGAAGTATTAACATATGGATCGGCTATCTGCGATGCCCGCTTCTCAAAATGTTGTGGTGGCATGGTAGAGGTATTCGAGAATGTATGGGAACCGGTCAATCATCCCTACTTGCAAAAAGTGGTCGATAATGACAAAGATCCCCAAGGCTTCAGTCTGGATCTGCATCAGGAAGCAGCTTCCGAAAAATGGATCCTCGGTTCACCCGACGCCTTCTGCAACACCAATGATAAGGAAGTACTCAGTCAGGTATTGAATGACTACGACCAGGAAACCAATGATTTTTACCGTTGGACAGTGACTTATGGCCAGCAAGAGATAAGTGATCTGATCAAAAAACGTACAGGCATTGATTTTGGTACGATACAAGAATTAATCCCGGTGGAACGGGGCGATTCCAGCCGCTTAATCAAACTCAAAATCGTGGGTGAAAACAAAACAATGACCATCGGTAAAGAGCTGGAAATTCGAAAAGCCCTGTCACCCTCTCACCTCTACAGTTCAGCCTTTGTGGTAACGAAAACAAAACAAGACGATCAGGTTACATTTACCCTGCACGGCGCCGGCTGGGGACATGGCGTAGGCCTGTGTCAGATTGGGGCGGCCGTGATGGGATCCAAAGGTTATAATTACGATGCTATTTTGATGCATTATTTTAAAGGAGCCTCTTTGGAAAAGAGATATTAAAGGAGGGAGAAAGGGGAAAGGTAAAAGTTTAAAGGTAAAAGTAAAAAGATAAAAGGGGGAAGGTAGCTCTCAATATAATTGGGTCATTATCCCTTTTTCTTGAAACTTGTGACTTGAAGCTTGTCTCTTCATCTCTTTGCTCTGTTTCTGTTTCCTAAAAACAAGCATTAAGTGCTGTATAAGTAGTTAACATGAGCTGACAGGGAAGGTAACCGTTTGATAAAAATTAGGAGATAATATATGTACAGAATAATATTAGTATTGGTTTTAGAACTTTTGTACGCTGCATCTGCAAAGGCGGATGGCTGGATACGTATCAATCAAATGGGTTACCTCCCTTCCTCAACTAAAGTAGCTGTTTACATCTCTACTGATGAAGAAGAGCAACCTGACACATTCTCTCTCCATCAAACATTGACCGATAAAATAGTCTATACAGGTCAGGCAGAAATTTATAACGGCACTGCATGGGGTATGAAAAATGCTGCCCGCCTGAACTTTTCTGAGTTCAACCAAGCTGGCAGTTATTACCTGAAACAGGGAGAGACAAAATCCCCAATATTCCATATTGCAACGGATGTATATGAAGGTGCAGCAGATTTTATTCTCAACTACATGCGCCAACAACGCTGTGGCTACAATCCCTATTTTAAAGATTCCTGCCACGTTCATGATGGATTCATTGTGGATCATCCCACGCGCACAAACGAAATCATTGATGTGAAAGGAGGCTGGCATGATGCTTCAGATTATCTGCAATACCTCACTACTTCAGCCAATGCGGTTTATCAGATGCTATTTGCTTATCAGCAACATTCCAAAGTTTTTGCCGATGAATTTGATACCAATGGCTTAAAAGGAAGCAACGGGCAGGCTGACATCCTGGACGAAGCACGATGGGGCCTGGAATGGATGCTCAAAATGAATCCGGACAGCGGGGTCATGTTTAACCAAATTGCCGATGACCGTGATCACCGGGGCTACCGTTTACCAACCAAAGATTCGGTATCCTATGGGAATGATTTATATCGCCCGGTATACTTTATCACCGGCAAACCACAGGGATTAGCCAGGCATAAAAACAGAACCACCGGCGTTTCCTCCTCGGCCGGTAAATTTGCATCTTCATTTGCACTGGGCGCCAGATTATTCGAAGAAACGGATCCTGCACTATCACTTCAGCTCCGGGAAAAGGCCATTGACGCCTTTGAATTTGCACGGACCGATTTAGGTGAGACCCAAACGGCCTGTAATGTATCCCCTTACTTTTATGAAGAAGGAAATTATGTAGACGATCTGGAATTGGCGGCCTGGGAATTGTATCAACTAACCGGTAAAGACTATTACCTGCAACAAGCCACATACTGGGGACAACTGGAACCAATTACCCCCTGGATGGAACGCGGCACTGCCCGCCATTATCAATATTACCCCTTCGTAAACCTGGGACATGCTCAATTGTCCGCCTATCCGCATAAAAACGAACAAACTTTTATCCATTTCATGAAACAAGGTCTGGAAGCCATTTATCAACGGGGCAAAGAAGATCCCTTCTTAAATGGAATCCCATTCATTTGGTGCTCCAATAACTTGGTTGTGGCAGCGCTCACGCAAGCCCGGCTGTATCGTCAGCAAAGTGATGATGATACCTATCAAGAGATGGAAGCAGCTTTATGCGATTGGCTCTTCGGGTGTAATCCTTGGGGTACCAGCATGATTTGCGGATTACCTGAATTAGGTGATTCACCCCGATGGCCCCATTCCGCTATCACTTATTTATTAAATGAAACAACATTGGGTGGATTAGTCGATGGACCGGTTTATAAACACATTTTTGAAAACCTTAGGGGGGTTCATCTCTCCGGTGAAGATGCCTATGCCCCTTTTCAACACGGGAAAGCCGTCTATCATGACGATATGGCCGATTACAGCAGCAATGAGCCAACGATGGACGGTACGGCCAGCTTAAGTTATTACCTGTCATGGCTGGAAGCGGAAGGAATAAAACAGTCCCGAAACAAGGGCTTAACACCTCACCTTAAAGATAATCAGGGAGCTATTATTCGTGGTGATACCAATGAAAAAAACATCTACTTCATCTTTTCTGCCGATGAACATGCTGACGGAGCCGATCACATATTAAAAGTTTTGAAGAGAAAAAATATCACGGCTTCGTTCTTTCTGACAGGTAAATTTCTGCGCAACAAGAAATTTAAAAAGCATACCCAACGAATGATTAACAACGGCCATTACATCGGCGCTCATTCAGATCAACACCTACTATATAATACCTGGGAGAAGCGGGATTCGCTACTAATTACTTACGACCAGTTCTCTGAAGATCTGAGTAATAATTACAAAGAACTCGGGAAAGTTGGAATCACTGCTGATCAGGCGCCTTATTTCCTGCCTCCCTATGAATGGTATAACAAAGAGATCGTAGAGTGGTCAAAGCAGATAGGGTTAAAGGTCATTAACTTCACACCTGGCATAGGTACAAATGCAGATTACACCGTCCCCGGCATGTCTAATTATGTAAGTTCAGATATGCTGATGAACCGGTTTTTTAAATACGAACAAATCAATACAGATGGATTGAATGGTGCCATTGTGCTCATTCATCTGGGTACACACTCTGACCGATCAGACAAATTTTATTATAAATTAGAAGCGATTATTGATCAATTAACAGCTAACGGATATTCATTTAAAAATCTACAATAAAATATGAAGCAAGGGAAATCAACATCACCGTGGGCCTGGGTCCCCTCACTCTATTTTGCCGAAGGGATACCCTATGTGGTCGTTATGACCGTTTCGGTGATCATGTATAAACGTCTGGGCATCTCCAATGCCGATATCGCCCTCTACACCAGTTGGCTTTACCTGCCATGGGTGATCAAGCCCTTCTGGAGCCCGGTGGTAGACCTGTTAAAAACCAAACGCTGGTGGATCATCATCATGCAATTACTGATTGGCGGCGGATTGGCTGGTGTGGCCCTCACCATTCCGGTTCCCGACTTTTTTCAATACACCCTGGCTTTTTTCTGGTTACTGGCTTTTAGTTCAGCCACCCATGACATTGCGGCCGATGGGTTCTATATGTTGGGACTCGATGAGCATAAACAAGCCTACTTCATCGGGATTCGCAGTACTTTTTATCGCCTTTCCATGATCACGGGTCAGGGCTTACTCATTATTTTAGCCGGCTTTATTGAATCATCCACCGGACTGGAAACGGTTCAGTTTTCTGTCACCACTCAAAAAACAACCACCAAATGGGAGATTCCTGCAGAAACAGCAACGCAATCGTCTAACACCACCGAACAACAATTCATCGTTTCTCAGTCGGATATCACTTTAGGTTTGAATAACCTTCAACGTGAACAGGCGAAAGCCATCAAAGAATGGACACACACCGCCAATCTTTATAACGGTTTTGCCGAAGCGGATAAAAAAGTAGAGAAACAACCTTCGTGGTGGAGTCGGTCTGTATCCGATCCACTGAAAACAAAATTAAAAGAGGCATTTGGGGCTGAAACCAAAGAAATAAATGATGGTCAGATTCAAGGTAATCTGGCGGTAGTTGGTATTCATTTATCAACATCACCCGAACCCGGAGAAATAATCGTTCTCAACCTGGACCGCAAACGTGGTGCTAAAGATTTATCCATTGTTGACGGGCAACGCCTCACTTTTACAAATCAAAACTGGAACAAAGAAGCCTGGGTCCTTATTCAAGCTGATCCTAAACTCACCACGATAGCATCAGCTAACTTTCAGGGCCTGTCCGGGAATATCCCCTTTGCCTGGTCGGTCACCTTTTTTGTATTAACCGGTTTATTCGTTTGTTTCTTCCTCTATCACCGTTTTGCATTGCCTAAGCCGGCTTCTGATAAGGCGGTTGCCGAGAGTAAAAACATGCTAAAAGAATTCCTAAATACGTTCGTCTCGTTTTTCAAAAAAGAGAATTTGGGCATGGCCATGATTTTCATTTTGGTATTCCGCTTAGGCGAAAGCCAATTGGTGAAACTGGCTTCTCCCTTTTTATTGGATGCACGTGAAGCCGGTGGCCTGGGATTAACTACGGGTAATGTAGGCTTGATCTATGGCACCATCGGCATATTATTTTTGACATTGGGTGGCCTGATTGGCGGCTGGCTGGCTTCCCGCAACGGATTAAAACATTGGATCTGGTGGATGACACTGGCTATCAACCTGCCCAATCTGACCTATGTGTACCTCTCCTTCTTCACACCGGAAAGTATGTGGTTGGTAGCTGCAAGTGTAGCCGTAGAACAGTTCGGTTATGGTTTCGGCTTCACCGCCTATATGCTTTACCTGATCTATTTCGCCGAAGGCAAAAGCAAAACTGCTCACTATGCTATATGCACCGGTTTAATGGCACTGGGCATGATGATCCCGGGTATGATCTCCGGCTGGCTGCAGGAAATTATTGGTTATCAAAATTTCTTCATCTGGGTGATGATTTGTACCATCCCTAGCTTCCTGGTGATTCGCTTCCTGAAGATAGACCCAAACTTTGGAATCAAAAAACAAAAACAATAACATGTAAATTTGCTACCGGGTGAAATATTTATTCAATATGTCACCCGGTAGGTAAAAACTGATAAAATGCGTCTTACAAATCTCTATATTACAATTGGATTACTCTTTATTTTAACATTCCACCTGCATGCTTCTAAACATCCTAAACGCGAAATGCGTGCGGTTTGGATTGCCTCTGTGGCAAATATTGACTGGCCTTCCAAATCTGGTCTTTCAACCAGTTTATTAAAAGAAGAAATGATTGAACTACTCGATCATGCTAAAGATTTTAAACTTAATACAGTTATTTTCCAAGTACGTCCGGCTACGGATGCTTTCTTTCCCTCAAAGCTAGAGCCCTGGTCACAATGGTTAACCGGCGAACAAGGAAAAGCACCTGCTCCCGCTTATGATCCACTTGACTTTGCTATCCGGGAATGCAACAAAAGAGGTCTTGAACTGCACCTGTGGCTCAATCCATACCGGGCCGTTCTGGATACAGCAAAAAGCTCTATCTCCAACAATCATCCCATCAATAAACATCCGGAATGGTTTGTGACTTATGGTAAAACGGCCTATTTCAATCCCGGCTTACCGGAAACACGCAATCATGTAGCTAGTGTTGTAGCAGATATCACACGCCGTTACGAAGTGGATGCCATACATTTCGACGATTATTTTTACCCATACCGCATTGCGGGACAAGAATTCCCCGATCAGGCCGCTTTTGAAAAGTATCCACGTGGATTTACAGCCAATCAAAAAGAAGACTGGCGCCGCAACAATGTGGATTTGATCATTGAGCAACTGCACGACACCATCCAAACGATTGCTCCCCATGTGGCTTTTGGAATATCGCCGTTCGGAGTCTGGCGCAATCAGTCAAAGGACCCCAGAGGTTCGGCCACCAAAGCCGGCCAAACCAACTATGATGATCTGTATGCCGATATTCTGAAATGGCAACAAGAAGGCTGGATTGATTATATTACACCGCAAATTTACTGGCACATAGGCAAAGAAGTGGCCGATTATGCAATTATTGCGGATTGGTGGAGTCAAAACACTTTTGGATGCCGCCTTTATATAGGTCAAGCCTTTTATAAAATGGACAAGCATTCGAAAGACAAACAATGGCGCTCATCCAGGCAAATTGTGAAACAAATACAACTTAACCGAACCTATCCCAATATTGATGGAAGCATGTTTTTCAGTGCTAAATATTTACGTTCCAATCCCATGAACCTAAAGAAGAAACTGCAAAAACAGCTCTACAAATATGAAGCACTGCCCCCTGTTAATATGCGTATTCATCAGCTTACACCCGAAAAACCACACAAGGGCACACTTCAGGTAACCGATAATAAGATCATGCTGAGTTGGGAAGAAGGTTTCAACAATGAGCAATTTGTGATTTATAAATTCCGAAAAGGTAAAGCAGCAAACACAGAAGATGCTGAAAACATACTGAAAATAAGCGGTGAAACCAGTGTTCAGTTTAATCTTAACCGACATAACGATCCTGAAAAGTACTTTTATATGGTAACTGCCTTAAGTCGTACAAACCTGGAATCGGTTCCTGAACACCTTAGTCTTGATAAAAAATAAACTGACGATTTTAGTGCTGTGTTGTTCAAAAAACATGTTTTGATTTTTTTGATAATTCATCAAATTGTTACACAGAGTTTCGGAGAAAAACAAAAACAAAAAGGACACAGAGTATTTTTATTAGTAAGGCATTAATGATTTTATTCATTAAATTCTAAATGCTCTGTGACCGTTTTTTCCTTCTGAACTTTGCGTTCTTCGTGTAACACTTTTTTAAAAAAACACACAAATACAGTCAGGCTATTCCATCACAATTCCTTACCTCTGATCATTACTAAGCTAACAATTAAATTCAGGCATTACATACAATCATTTACTACATGAAAAAAGCCCAAAGATACCTTGCTCTCGACGTATTACGAGGCATTACCATTGCCGGAATGATCCTGGTTAATACCCCGGGAAGCTGGTCGCATATATACGCCCCGTTAAGGCATGCGAAATGGCACGGCTGCACACCAACCGACCTGGTATTTCCATTCTTTTTATTTGTGATGGGAGTATCCATGTTTTTCTCCTTTTCGAAGTATGAAAGTTCGTTGAATAAAAAATCACTACTGAAAATTGGCAAGCGCACCCTATTAATCTTCGCAATAGGTTTGTTCCTGAACTCTTTTCCCCAGTGGAAAATAGATTTTTCTACTTTACGTCTCATGGGTGTTTTACAACGCATTGCATTGGTATACGGAGTGAGTTCACTGATTGTGCTATCAGTACGATATCGAATGGTACAGTTGATTGGTGTGGGCATACTCCTCGCTTACTGGGCCATCCTCTATTTCCTCGGAGATACTGCCCCCTATAGTCTTGAGCATAACATCACCATTGCTTTTGATAAATGGATATTAGGTGAACAACACATGTACCATGGTTTTGGTATTGCGTTTGACCCGGAAGGAATCCTGAGCTCTGTTCCGGCTATTGTCACCACATTGATTGGGTACATGGCAGGCCGTTCAATTAAGATGGTGGAAAAATCCAGGTTACCGCAACATCTGTTAATCATGGGTTGTGTATTGACCGTTGCAGGATGGTTTTGGGGATACTTGCTGCCTGTCAACAAACCTATCTGGACCAGTTCATATGTGGTTTACACGGCCGGATTAGCCACTCTATTATTAGCCGTTCTGATCTGGATTATTGACATCAAAGAATATAAGAAATGGACCTCTTTCTTTGTAGTTTTTGGCATGAACCCGTTGTTCATTTTTGCATTATCGGGCATATGGGTAAAATGCCTGCATTACCTTATTCGCTTTCCGGCAAATGAAGGTACCATCAGTGGATACAAAGGACTTTACTCAACTATTTTTGTACCACTGGCAGGCCACCTGAACGGCTCCTTACTCTTTGCCATTACTCATATCATCTTCTTCTGGTTCATTGGCTGGATGCTTTATAAGAATAAGATTTTCATAAAGGTGTAACTGCATCTCTGAAGCATGAAGATAAAAAATATTTACCCGGGGGCTGTTTCGTAAACAGCCCCGGGAAATCGCCTTTAACTTTATAATTAATTAACCACCCCGCCTGCGGCACCCCTCCTAAAAAAATCAGGAGGGGAAAAGCGTGACCGAGAGAAATTTCTACTCCTTTTCAAGGAGGAGTACCGCGAAGCATGAGTGGGGAGGTGGTTATTTGTTTACCAGGACCACTCTTTTACATGTATCAAGGAAATCACTTATCTAACACGGTAAATGAACGACTGTAAAGGTTCCAGCGCAATTTTAACAACGCCTGTTCCGTTTTCTATGGTCAATTCATTCTCAGAACCATAAAGCTGATCGATCAAAGTATAAGTGCCATCCTTCAATTTCCACTTCTTAATCAGGTCGGCAGGTACCTGCATACGAAATGCCTGCGCCTCCTCATCCTTAAAACTGGAAACAATCAATAACTGCTCCTCATCCGACCATCTGGCAAAGGCAAACACTTTTGTGCCATATCCTTTCGCATTGTCACGATTGAATGAGTGAATTTCCTGATAATTACCAATGAGGGCGCTGCTCTTAATCGTATAATTCAACAGTCGCTTGTAAAAATCTCTTAACTCTTTTTCTTCATCCGCTAATTGACCACCATCAAATGCGCCATTATTCATCCAGCGTTGATGATTTGGCACTCCCATGTAATCAAAGATGGAAGTACGGCTATTGCTTCCGAACCCGGCATCTTCGGCTCCCGGCTCTCCAACTTCCTGCCCGAAGTAAAGCATAGTAGGCGCAGTACTGATGGTGGCAGAAACCACCATTGCCGGCATTCCTTTACGGGCATCTCCCGCAAATTCAGGACTGGCAATGCGCTGCTCATCATGATTCTCCAGGAAATGTAACATGTGGTGCTCAATATCCCTCAGGCCTTCCTGTATAGCCGGCAGATGATCGGTCAAACCATGGCCTTGCATGATGTGCTTCAAAGTATCATACAACTCCACTTTATCATACAGGTAATCCATCTTGCCTTTCTGAATATAATCACGATACAAGGAAGGGTTGTATACTTCGGCTAATAAGAAGGCATCCGGATTTGCCGTTTTAATAGCCGAATTCATGTAACTCCAAAACTCTACCGGTACCATTTCGGCCATGTCAAAGCGGAAGCCATCAACGCCTAGCTTTGTCCAGTAAAGGGCAATATCCCGGAATTTCTTCCATGAATCGGGCACTGTTTTATCCTGCCAAAAGGCATAATGTGCCTGGTAATCTTTCTGATCGAAATTAGCAGGTAATTCATCAAAGTCTTTGGTGCCATCGGGGCCCACACCATAGTTGATCTTTACGGTTTCGTACCAATCGTGGAAATCGGGCTGCGCCAGACGGGAGCCATTACCGGTCCATTTAGCCGGATTTTCGTCAAATTGACGATCTGACAGGGGATGACTTTCTCCGCCAAGTGGCTGGTATTCATTTTCAGCCACCGGTACTTTAAAAGGTTCATTGGGGATGTAGTAGAAATTGTTATTCACGGCATATTCCACCGATGTATCATCATTGGCACCAAAATCCACCACTCCTTCCGGATTATTTTTGCCTTCGTAATTGCGGGCCACATGATTGGGTACAATATCGATGAGCACTTTCATCCCATGATTATGAGTTCGCTCAATCAGAGCTTTAAATTCCTCTGTGCGCCTGGCCGGGTCCACTGCCAAATCAGGATTAACGCTATAATAATCTTTTACAGCATAGGGAGATCCAGCCCGTCCTTTCACCACATCCGGATCGTCGTTGGAGATTCCATAGGCCGTATAATCATTGATTACGGCATGATGCGGCACACCGGTATACCACATGTGGGTCACGCCCAAATCCTTTAATTCCTGCAGCGCTTTATCCGTAAAATCATTGAATTTACCAACCCCGTTTTCCTCTATGGTTCCCCAGTGTTTAT
>JAEINY010000212.1 GCA_016342595.1 Marinilabiliaceae bacterium | reverse complement strand
ATTTCTGGTACCTTATTTTCTTGCCAGGAGAAAGTGGCTTTTTCGGTTAAGAATCCTGTTGATCTGGAACGTACAGATGAAGTGGTGGTGTTAAGCAAAAATACGATCGCCCAAAAAGTAGATTTGAAAGAGGGGTGGTTACCTGTTTTTAAGCTTGGAGATGAAAAATTAGTCCCCAGTCAGCTTGATGATTTAGATGGTGATGGAAATTGGGATGAGGCCGCCTTGGTTCTGAACCTTAAGGCCCATGAAACAGTTCAGGTAACAATAGATTTAGTGCCTGAAAATGAATATCCCGTTTTCGAGAAACGAACCAATGTTCGATTGGGGATCAAACAAGCGGACGGGACTTATAAAGAATTTGATACTTATCGTGCCATCCCGGTTGATGAGCCCTTTGAGGTGATTGCTCAATCGGAGAGTGTGGCCTGGGAAAATGATAAGATGGCATTTCGTAATTATTTCGATTGCCGTAACATCAAAGATCTATTTGGTAAATTAAAGCCGGATATGATACTGGATAAGATGATGACCCCTGGAATGGGAAGCTACCATAAACTGGCGGATTGGGGTATGGATGTGTTGCATTGTGGGAGTTCATTAGGTTCAGGAGGTTTGGCTCTTTTGAAAAATGATTCCTTAATACGTTTAGGATCGACTGATATATATGACTACCAAAAGCTAGTTGAAGGCCCGGTACGCTCCATCCTGGAGTTGCGTTACAAAGGATGGGATGTGGATGGTGAGAAGCTGGAGGCAGTGGAGAAAATTACGATCTATCCTGGAAAATATTGGTTTGAATCGGATGTGACCTTGAGTGCGCATCCTGAAGGATCGCAATTGGTAACCGGTATTGTGAATAGTTATTTCAAGGGTGAGCCGTTCCAGATGGAAGCGGCAGGATTTAAGGCCTTTGGAACGCATGGTGTGCAGTCTCTTAATAGCGATGAGTTGGGAATGGCTGTTTTGATGCCGGGACAAGAAGCTGGTCAGTTCGGCCGTACAACCGATAATAACTACTATGCTCTTGGGCATAAAACAGTGGATGAGAAACGGTTTAGCCACATTATTTCCGAATCCTATTATGGGGGACAGAAATATCAAAGTGGGAAGCCGGCCCGTCATTATTTCTTTGCAGTTTGGGGATTGGAAAAAGCACAATGGAAAACCGAAAAGGGATTCAAGAAATATATTGCGCAAGAGGCAGAAAAATTGTCTCAACCCCTACAGATATTGTAAAAATGACCTTTTTTGAATGACTGTTTGTCATTGAATAAAACAGCGTGCTTTTTTAGAGATGAGTTAAAACTCCGATGGCTTAATAGGGCTCATCGGAGTTTTTTTTATGTGGGTATTTGGGAAATAGATACATCTTGATTGGTAAGTTTCTCTACACGAGGAAACGTATATCTAAATTGTCAAAAAATCATGCTGATAAAACAGTAAAATGAAGCGGTTATTCATTTGGCTTGATATGCATTACAGGCTGCATTCAATCTACTATAAGGGGATTCATGTGAAATGTAAATTATCCTCTGCTTGAATGTGTTAGTGTGGTATGGATTATTATGTGAGACGTTGTGGAGAAGTAGATTGGATAGTTTTATCAAATGTAAAATATACATAAAATAAATAGCTAAAGGTTGCGTATTGTAAATAAATGTTAATGAGTCTAAATTTATGACTATAAAAAGGTGTGGTAATTTCCATTATAAGTTCAATAAATCTTGTTAATTAAGATTGTTTGAATTAGCTTAAGGGCTCCTGTAGGCGTTGGTGTAATGGTTTGTTGTGTTCGTCGATAAAAACGATATGTTCGTTCTGTATTTTTTGGAGTTTGTCAAATGTGAGCTTTAGTGATTGTGAAATATTATGTGTTATAGTGTATCTTTGCGCACTTAAATTTTACAATTCACAAAAGTGAAATATTAAAAAGTATAGTAATGAAGAATACGAGAATTATTGCCGCATTAACATTGGCTATTGCTATTGTTTTTACAGGATGTGTTAAAAATGAAGAAGCTGATGGTGTAAAAGCAATGCGTGAGGCTCAGGCTACTTTGATCAATGCTAAAGCTGGTGCTGAAACCACTCTAGCTGCTGCTGAAGCAGCTTACAAAAATGCTATGGCAGCTTATGAGAATGCAAGAGCGGAATCAGAGTTGGCAAGTGCCAGACTTACGGATATGAGCACAGAAGCTAAGCGTTTGGAAAATGAAATTCAATCTGCTAAAGATGCTGTTGAAAAAGCTAAGTTGGAAGCGCGTTTAGAAGTTGCTTTAGTAACAATTGCTGCTGAAAAAGCTGCGGCTGAATCTAAATTAACTCTTGCTGCCATTAAAGCTGAAGGTGAACTGAAAGAGGCTCAGCAAGCATTAACATTGAAATTACGTAAATTGGCCACTGAATTGGCTGCTGCTGATAATAAAGCGGCTGGAGATTATTTGACGCTTTATACTACTGCCATTGGTGAGGTTCAGAAGTTAAGAGTTATAATTACTGCGGATGAATTTGCTATTGCGAAAAAGAAAATCACCTTGGCTCATTATGAGGCTACAACGGTGACTGAAGCAACAAAAATTGATCTGGCTGCATTGGAGACAGCCCTTGCTGAGCAAAAGGCATCGTTAATTGAGGATCAGGCTAAAGTGGAGCGTCTGAAATCTGTGGTTTTAGATCCTTCTAAAGGACAAGAGGTGTCGGATGCGGCTCAAGCTGAAGTAGATCGTTTGGAAGCCTTAGTAGAAGCTAAACAAATAGAGGTGCACGAAGCTACAGCCGCTGTTACTTTAGCGACTGATGCACAAAAATTACTTTCTGACGAATTCACAAGCTTGAAGACTCGAATGGAAGAATTACCGCGGCTGATTAGTGAAAAGAAAGATGTCATTACTTTAGCTATTAACAGTATTAATTTGGCTAATACTGCTATTTTAAATAATACCACTGCTATTACCAGTGCACAAGGTAATTTGACTGCTGAATTGGCTCAGTTGGCTATTTATAGAGCAGATCAAAGTAAGAAATCCTCAGTATATAATACCGCTGTAGTAACTTATAATGCAAAGCTTAAAGCAAGGGATGAAGCGCAGGCTAAACTTGATGTTGAAAATACTACAGCAAACCAAACTGCATTGACAACTGCTGAAAATGATCTTAGTAAGGCAAGTGTGGCCAAAACTGAGGCGTGGACTAAGTTGGAAGCAGCTAAGAAGCTGGTAAATAGTAGCTCAAAATCTGTGGCGTTTTATGAATCTCAAATTAAAAGTTCTGAAAAGAATATCGCTGATTCAGAAAATATGATTGTCTTGAAAAATCAGGAAAAAGCTGAATTAGAAACAGAATTAAAAGAATTGGAAATTGAGTATGGAGATATTCTAACTGCAATAGATCCTGCGAAGACTGCATTACAAGCAGCTACAGCTGATCTTGCAGCAAAATCTGATCTTTTAAAAGAGAAAAATGCAGAAAAATCAGTTCTTGATGCGAAAAAAGTAGCCCAAGAGCAATTAGTGACGGATGTAAAAGGGAATGTAGAAGCTATTGAGAAAAAGATTGATAATAAGCTGGAAGCAATTAAAAAAGCGAAAAAAGCAATTATTGTAACTGAACAATCTATTCTTACAAAGCAAGATGAATTAGCGGATGGTGTAGTTGATAAGGCTGAGAAGGAAGCAGAGATTAAAGAAGCTGAAGCTAAATTAGCTGAGTCCAAAAAAGAATTGGCTGCTAAGGAAGTGTTAGCTGCTGAGTACGATGCTTTGTTACAAGCGGCTTTAAAATAATAGGATTTAGATTCATAGAATGAATTCAGGCAGGAGGTGAAGCTCCTGCCTACATTAAAAAATTGATGAATTATATAAATCCTAACTACATGAAAAAAATATTATTTGTTTGCATAGTTTGTGTGTTGTCTTTATTGGGCATGTCCCATGTGGTTAGTGCGCAAGAGTATGCACCTCAGGCAGGTGATAAGATGGTTTCGCTGAGGTTAGGAAAAGCAGTGAGTGTAGGGTATGTTAGTTACAATTCGGTGAATCAGGTAGCTAATGGAAGTCAGAATACTTATATTTCACAGCCTAATTCAGTAGCAAATGATTTCACAAATAACAACATTGTGAATGCCATTGGTATTGAAGCTAAATACTTTTTGAAATCTAATATTGCATTACGTTTTGCCGGTAGTGGCATTCTTTCTGCTTCACCTGCGCAAGATGTAACGGAAGGTGTTCAGGATCCGGAAGGTATTAATTATCCGGGAACAACGATACCTGCATTCCGTCATTTGGAAGGAAAGGCGACCAAGCAGTTTTATCTGGATTTGGGTGCAGATTATTATTTTGCAACTAAGATTGCCAGATTGCAACCCTACCTGGGAGCACAGTTGAACTCTAATTATGGCCAACTGGAAATCTTCGATGGCTATCGTGGATTAGACGCGGGTGGTGAAGTGATACCAACCTATGATACCCGTCGCGGTGAGGCCTATGGTCTTGGGGGTAGTGTTGTAGGTGGTGTTGATTATTACCTGGCCGAAGGGTTATTTCTCGGCCTTGAAATTAAAGCTGCGTCATACATGTATAATGTAAATCGCATCTTTCATCAACAAGGTATGGAGGCACAGGATGCTGCTACTCATAACACATCTTTTTTAACACAACCGGTTATCAAATTAGGATTCAAATTCTAATTAATACTATCAGTCGTATCAAAGGGGTATCCATCACAGGATACCCCTTTTTGTTTGGTCAAAGTTCAGTGACTAGTGTCTAAATCAATTATTAATGTTTAATTATTAATTGAAGCCACAAGTGGGATGTTACTTTGAATTTGAACAACATGTTGGTAAAAGTTTTCCCCTGAGTGTCTATGCATCCCGACTTATGGAGATCTTGTTTCGGTGTATTAAGCTGATGTTTTGATTTAGTGAGTAGGTGTTTGGATTCACGGAGTGGACGTTCCGATTCGCTTAGGTTCTATTTCTGTTCATTGAGTGGTTGTTTCGCTTAATGGAGAACGTGTTATTGTCCATTGAGAGGCTCTTTTAATGAAATGAGTGGATGTTTCGTGGTGTAGAGAGGAGGTGGCCGATCATTGGGCTGAACACAGGATGCATTGAGCGCATGTGGGGTATTATTCCTTAATATCTTATCAGTAATATTGGAGTATTCTTTGGTAGGATGGTGTTTTTGGTTCATTGGAATGATGAATATTGATTAACGATTTGTGATTTATGAATTCGGCGTTCTTCATTTGTTGATCGATATTCATTATTTGGTTCTGGCTTGTCCGGGTTATGGGTTTTAAAACTTTAAGGTAGTGGTCATAAAAAACCGCCAATCACTTTTGAAAGGCGGCTTTTTACGTCTAGTTGTGTAATCAACATAATTATTGGCAATGAATGTATTCCAGTACTAATTCGCGAATGGCTTCGTTGTTGCCATACAGTTTTTCACTTAAGTTGTGGTCTTCAAAAGACTGAAGTTTTTTGATGGTATGGTTGATCACTCGCTCGGGGAACACATTATTGACCTCAAACAAATGACGTTTCGCCTTTAAGCGGTCAGCTGACTCATAACAAGAGGTTGGTAGTTGTTCCAGACCATTCTTTGGCATCTCCTTAAAGATATTTACGCTAACATATAATTTAGCCGCATTTTCCAAGGCGTTAGGCATGTTGATACCATGTTCAGCTGCCATTATTAAACCGGCAATAGTTAGATGAATGTTCGCAGAACCATCCGGTACCCTGAATTCAACGGTTTGTTTGCTGCCTGTATTGGCTGGACTAATCTCAATACCTGGATTGGCGTCAAAAATCATTTTCTCCACACCACCTGTCCAACCTAGCGGTACACGAACCAAAGCTGAACGGTTGCGATCGCCCCAGCAAATATTCGTTGGGGCTTCCTGGTGAGGGACCAAACGTAAGTAGGAGGTTGGAATGGTGTTACCAAAAGCTGTTAAGGCATCGGCCATATCCAAAATACCAGCTATTACTCTTTTAGAAGTATCGCTCAATACATCATTTTCTAACATGATGTTTTGCCCATTTTTTTCCACCAACATGTGAAAATGTAAGCCGTTTCCAGCTTTTCCAACAGTGATTTTAGGTGCAAAACTAATTTCAACTTGTAGTTGTTCGGCTAGCATGCGCAATACCCATTTGGCAATCAGCATTTGGTCAGCGGCGAATTCAGGATCGGTTGGTGAAAACTCGATTTCATGCTGCTCAAAAGCTTCGTCTTCACTGACGAAGTTCCCTACTTCTGCGTGTCCATATTTGATTTGTCCGCCACATTGAGCAATTAGTTTTAAGGCTTCTTTGCGCATGAATTCAAACTTCGCAAATGGCTCTGACTCATGGTAACCTTTCTGATCGGTAGCCGGGAATATACTGGTGCGCTCACTGTTTATATAATACTCCAGTTCGCCCAAAAATTTCATATCCATACCCGTTGACGAGCGGAAATAATTGATCGCTTTTTTTAAGATGTTTTCAGGAGCTGATTCCAATGCTTTTCCAGTGTGATCATAAAATGAACACAGTATTTCTAAAGAGGGTTCTTCGGTAAATGGATTCAGGAAAGCCGTACGATAGCGTGGTACTACATATAAATCAGAACTACCTGCTTCCATAAACGAAAACAAACTAGAACCGTCCACACGTTCTCCTGAAGATAAAATTGCATCCAAATGATCACGTCCTGATACAACGAAGTTTAAGGTCTTTAAACGTCCGTCTTCAGCTACGTATCTGAAGTTTAACATCCTAATTTCGTGCGCCTCCATGTATCTGATCAAGTCTTCTTTGTTGAATTCAACAGCTGGCTTATTCAGATACCTCACCAGTGAATTTGGATTTAAAGTTAATGATGCATTCATATGTGTATGTTTTACTTATAAGTCTGTTAATTAATTCCGATTGCAAGATGAGAATAGTCCATTGGATAAAATCTGAGAAATATCATTTAAAAAGGGGTTTAAATCTTTAAAGTGTATGTTGTGCGGCATGAATTTCAAAAAGAGACGGGTTTTAGTGGGTTTGTTATTGGGAAGATGTATGTAAATACTAATTATAACGGGGTGGGGTGAGTAAAAGTAGAATAATTGGGGATTGTTATTAGCACGATGAGGTGATAGGGATAGTGTTGCATGGAAAATTCACACAGAGACTACTCATGCCTTGACATGCTAACAAAAGAAGAGATAACTTGGGTAAAGTAAACAGAGATCTGAGAAAAGACCGGTGCAGACCTGGGACGATTTTTCAGTCCCTCACGGAGTAGTCGCGCGGAAGCCACACAAAGATTACAGAGTTTTTTTTAAGGCTCTGAAAGAGCGCCATCGTAATAACATAGGGTGCAGCGAAGCGGAGCCCTATGATAATAGGATGGCACGTAAAAACCGGCGCAACCAATGAGTCGATAACCGCAGTCGGATCCATGCGCCGGAATAGGTATAACTTCTCTAACCGATTCTTTTACACAAAGGTCACTCCATTGAATATTAAAAAAATGGTCACAGAGGATTCATAAAAATAATACCTTTTTTTTGTTTGAATATACCTTATATATAAGGTAAGCTTCGAATGTTGGTTATATCCTCTTTTTCCGAATTAAGATAGCGTATGTAAGGGCTAAAACCGACACTAACCAAACAATAGCCCATAAAAAAGCGGGTAAAATTGGTATTAGTGCTGTGAAGCGTGCCAAATCAGAGGATGGTCCGCCATTGAAATCCATGATGATATAGATGAGAGAAGTCGTTCCCAGTATGAGTAGTACATTTGAAATGATTCCTTTTTTTTGTCGGCTCATCCAAACCAGGAAGGCAGCAAACGCAATTAATAGTGCGGAGGTGCCAATGGAATTGAACCAAACAATGGCACTAAAAACCAGAATAGCTATGATGAAATAGAGTAGGAACCGGCTGTATTTCTCTTTGTAGAGAGCCATGTAAAGCAGTAAATTTCCCCAAAGAGCACTTCCGATATATCCTCCTGGTAACACAAGGAATGACCATCCACCTCCAATACGTGCAAAACCTGATCCGTCACTGTTAATTTGAATGCCTTCCACCATGCCACCAGTGATCAAGGCAAAAAAAGCATGTCCGGTTTCATGAAAAAAAGTGACTAACAGGGTGATGGGGTATAGGATGTAGCCGCTATAAGGGACATAGTTTTTGATAATCCAGTAAAGGATGGCCGTTAGGATAATGAGAAAAAGTTTTTTACGCATCACATGAAAATTGATCAGCTTCAAAAATAGACAATGAGATGGATTTTTGACCGGATGTGGCTCATTTTTTTTTACGATCTATCTGGATGTTTTTCAGTACGAAAAGAAAAAGGATATGGTTTTGTTCATTAGTTTTTTATGGTCGATGTTGATATGATTATGTTTTTTTATATATTCGTGGTTGTATTAATGTATACCTTGCTATAGTTCTATTGTGTTTATGTTACTGACAATGTGATTGATGATTTAAATGTATGTTATTGATCACGAAATGCATGGTTAGATAAGGAATGATTCATTGAAATAAAAACGATTGTAAATAGTTAAGACATTATTGATAAGTAACCGTTAAAAATGGCAAAAAAGAAAAATATATATTCAATAAAACAGTATCTGACAAGTAAGATGGGCTTACTGGTACTGTTTATTGTTTGTACTGTATCGCTTTATGCCAATCCGGGTAATGATTATAAACCGGGTATAAATGGTGAATCTTTAAAAAAAGCCAGATATTATTTTGAAGGGACCGGTAAAAAAGAAGCTGCAGGAGTTCAAAAGGCTTATATAGATAATATAGTTATAGACGTCATTGTTAAACCTCGCTCAGTAAAAAAGAGGAGTTGCATTGCAGAGCAAATAGACGAAGAAAAGGGGTACCGCCTGATTCAAGATGGACGTAATGTAGAATTTGAGATTGCTATCGATGGATCAATTCATAAGGTAACTGCAAGTGATGTTTTTGAAAAAGACGAAAGTGTTTATTTGAGTGCTTATTATAAGGATGGATGTGCTGGTGTTTTGGTTAATGGGAAAAAACCAGTAAAGAACGTTTTCCAAATTGATGGTGAGAAATTAGGTCAATTACAAAATGCCGGAATAGATCCAATCATCATCAACAATCTTTCTACGTTGGAAGATGAAGCATTTTTAGTGCGGTCCGATTTTCGAAAAGCGCTACGGAAACATGTAGGAAGGCGAGCTTTCAAAAAGTATGGGGATGAAATTATTCAAATGGCCCATGTTCAGACAGAACAAACCAATACAACTTGTCACATTGGAGAGCCTGTTTCATTGGCGAATGTACCATTGAATATTGGATTGAATTATGCAGGAACAATAGAGCAAGTACGGATTTGGCAACCAATGAATGTCAAAGGTCTGGTTGCAGCAGTACTTGAAGAACAAGCGGGAACTGATTTAAAGGTAAATGTGGAATGCCTTACTAAATTGTCAAAGATGTCTGGAATGTACAAGGTCACTCCAACTCAGTCAAATTCTTTAGCTTGTTGTGATAATATCGGAGATCATCAGCAAATTCCCGTTACAAAACTTATCAGTACTTCAAAAGTATTTGATGGTGATAGTATTGCCAAGCAGCAAAATGGTGATGTCAGATTGAAACCTGAATTCAGTTCCAAGGGATTGAATGCAAGTAAGGTTTTGACATTAACTAGTGATTGGGCAGAAACAACCAAACTGTCAGTTAATATAAATGGAACATCTGAGATAGAAACCAAAAGTTATGGTTGCCAGCCATTTCATTATTTTGGGAACATGGTTAAGCAGAGTAATAATTGGCCAATCTCTATGGTTGCTGCGTTGGAGGAAATTAAACCAATGGTAGAAGCGACAAAAGGATGGGATTTTGATGAGCTAAACTATGATAAATACAAGAGGCGTGTAAATCAGCAAATCTATTTAGATAGTAAACTAACTAACCGCTCTTCATTATTAACAACACGAAGAGAGGATGATTCGAAAAACGATTTTTGTAATATGAACAAATTGGCCTCGGACAAAAGGAGCGATTTTTTTGAAGAGGATGTCTGCAAAAAACAGGATGAATTAATTGTTTACATAAGTTTGTTTGGCGCTGATGATTTACAAGCAACGCTTGTTCCAACTGGACAATCATCAAAAAATTGTGAAAGTCAAAAGTTGTCTTTCTTGGTAATGGATGCCAATTCTGAATGGTTGTCTGTGATTATTGAGAATTTCAAGAAAGGGAATGAATCGAGCAAGACTAAGAAGACGTTTGGATTTTGCCAGCCAGATGCTGTTAGTTATGTTAATAGTATTTCAAAGGACTTAAGTTTGTGTTTTGTCATACAAGAAGAAGAATTGATAAACGACATAATTGGGAATGCTTCTAACAAGAGTCAAAATCGAAAGTGTCAAGATTTGCAGAAAGGTTCGGGTTACAGAAATTTTGGGCAGAATAGCCCATTCGTTGGTAATCATAATTTAAGTGATCACAATGGTTTATTCAGGAATAATCGAAGTTGGGGCTGTAAACTTGATGATGACATATTGGTGTGGAATCAAACTCCAATGGACCCGGAGAATGGTGAAACTTCTTTTTCTGAACAACAGGAACTAAAACAGTTGATTGAAATTTGGGGGCCATCGGTCCAAGTGATTGATTGTTGCTTATGTGCGAGTTTGGTTAGTTGTGGTGATGAGGGTATAGATAGTGGAGGGAGAATGTTAGGTTGTGTATCAAGGAGGGAGGTTAACATTCTCGAGGATCTTAGATGTTCAGAACTTAGTTTATCAAAATATTTGACTGTTGTACCAGCTCGTAAATTTGAGATTTCTAAACAATGGGCGGATTATAAATTTGCCGGGAGTTATTTCATAAATGACGGATCTGAATTCGAAGGTGCAATAGAACCATCTCCACCTCCGGAGTGGCGACATAGTT
>JAEINY010000211.1 GCA_016342595.1 Marinilabiliaceae bacterium | reverse complement strand
TAGGTAAGGGTAAATGATCCGGATTGACCTTCCTCTCCAAAGCCGGAAATATCATCTACTTTAATGCCGGTTATTCCAGTAGTTGGATCTGTATTATTCAGTTCCATGATCCAGTTACCAGAGTTAGATGCGTCCGTTACCGTTCCACAAAGGATCTCTGCTGAAAAGTGGGATAAGGCATGTGTACAATTATTGGCATCAATTGTTAATTGGAAAGTAATACATCCTTGCTGACGATCAATATCAGTAATCTCAGAGTTAAAACAGTTTTCACACACTTTCTTTGGAGGATTTTCCTTTCCGAAAAGAGATATTCCAGTCATAAAACAGATGACGAGTAACAATAGCCCTTTGACGGAGCTCGTCACAACTGTAGGTAGGATGTTATTTTTTATCATGATAACGTGTATGGGTATATGAGGCTTTTTTACTTTTAAATAGTGTAAAAAGTTGCGTTAATCTTTAAAATATATCTGTTTGTGTAAGAAAAAGATTCATTTATCTAATCAAGGTATTTTTTATCTAAAAAAGATAAGGGAGATTATTGCTCTCGCCGGAAACCCATAAATGTTATCTTTGTTTTTTGATAAAATAAGAAGAGTGAATAACCCGAGTAAAAAAGATATTTTAAAAGAAGCGGAATTTGGTGATTGTGATTCGGCGGTAATGTATCGGCTGCCGCTTGAGAGGGAAAAACATCTGATCATCGGAAAGAGTCAGGAATTGGTAAATGGTCTGTCACAGCAATTGTTAAGTGATTCCGGATTTGTTATTGAGGCGTTTAATAATAAGAAAAGCAATGGTGTGTTTGTAAAGGATGAATATTCATTGGTTTATACATCCTCCATTCCGGTGGAAGTTGAATCAGAAGCACAGCGGATTTTTTCGGATTACAATACTGCCGGATTACCGGAAGAGATAGACTTTGAAACTTATAAGTGTCAGTTTGAACAGATGCATCGTGCCCTATCTGATCGCGATGTTAATAAAGTCATCTTGTCGCGTGCTAAAATTGAAAAAGATTTCCCCAGGCACCATTTGATTCAAATGTTTCACAATCTATGTGAAAACTATCCGCATGCCTTTGTTTACGTGTTAAACAGTCCATTGACAGGGCTCTGGATAGGGGCCGGACCTGAGTTATTATTAAAGGATGATGGACAGCACTTGCAAACAGTGTCCTTAGCCGGTACTTTGCCAAACGATAATCATACGCATGACTGGCATCCCAAAGAGTTGACTGAACAGCTGCTGGTTACTGATTATATAGAGAAGGTACTAACTGCTAATCAGGTTTCTGATTATCAAAAGGCAGGTCCGTCAACCATGGTGGCCGGACAAGTTAAACACCTAAGGACGGATTTTACCTTTCAGAAAAGTCATCTGAAAGGGAACCTGATTGATCTATTATACGATTTACATCCCACACCTGCTGTTTGTGGCATGTCAAAAAATAAAGCATTAAAATTAATTCAGAAGATCGAAGGATATGACCGTCGTTTTTATAGTGGATTTTTAGGGCCGGTGAATAGTGGATGTTTTGAGTTTTATGTCAATATCAGATGTTTACAATTGGCGACTGACCAGGCTGCTTTGTATGTGGGAGGCGGCTTAACCCGGGAGAGCCAAGTGGAGAAAGAGTGGACCGAAACAGAGCTTAAAGCAGAAACTCTTTTGTCGGTTATAAAAAATATGAGAAATTTGCAGACCTATGAGTAAACCTGTTTCTGAGAAGAAAGTTGTTAAGACTTTAGTGGATATATGTTTGGCAGAAGGATTGAAGGAAGTGGTGATATCACCCGGATCCAGAAATGCACCTCTTATTATGACCTTTGCGGCTCAACCCGAGTTGGAATGTTTTAGTATTGTGGATGAACGGAGTGCCGGCTTTTTTGCCCTTGGGATGGCTCAGCAAACAGGGCGTCCGGTGGCATTGGTTTGTACCAGTGGTTCGGCCTTATTGAATTATGCGCCGGCCTTGTCGGAGGCTTATTATCAGCAAATACCCTTGGTTGTGATTAGTGCTGATCGCCCGGTGGAGTGGATCGATCAAGCAGATGGGCAGACCATTCGTCAGGAAGGGGCATTGGATAATGTTGTGAAGTATTCCTGTCAATTACCGGTGGCTGCCACCAACGAAGATGATGCCTGGTATGTGAATCGTCTGGTGAATGAAGCATTTTACCAATGTTGTTATCCGCAACCAGGACCCGTGCATATTAATTTGCCCTTGCGCGAGCCGTTATATGGTAAAACGGTGCATTCCGGAAAACCTGTGCGCACCATTCAGCAAGTCAGAACCAGTCACATGATCTCTCCGGAAAATCTGGCGGAATTGGCAGTGACCTGGAATAAGAGTGATCGTATTCTGATAGTAGTAGGTGCTCAAAAGCCTGATCCGTTACTAAACGAGTTATTGCTAAAGTTAGCTGAGCAGGAGCAAGTCGTTATTCTGACTGAAACCATTTCCAATGTGAGAGGGGAGGCGATTGTCTCAGGTGTGGATAAGGTGGTTTCGACCATTACCGAAGAAGAGGTTCATTTTTACAAGCCTAATCTGTTGATTACTGTAGATGGTGCGGTGGTGTCCAAAATGGTGAAAACCTTTTTGCGTCAGTATCCGGCCAAACACCATTGGCACATCAGTCCGGTGAATCGACACCTGGATACTTACCGGCAGCTGACGACTTCTATCGAATCCGAATTGAGGGAATTTTTGGAGCAGATTTTACCCTTGGTTGAATCAGTAAAGAGTCGTTATAAGGAGACCTGGCTGAAAAGAGCCGCCCGTTCTGAAAAGCATCATGATGAATATCTGGAGAAAATAGCTTGGAGTGATTTACAGGCTTACGAAACGGTGGCCCATCACTTACCTTCCGATTGGCAGGTGCAGTGGGGGAACAGTTCGGCAGTGCGCTATGCACAACTGTTTAAGGAATTTTACAAGCAGGAAAGCTTCTGCAATAGAGGAACGAGCGGTATTGATGGCTGTTTGAGTACAGCTGTGGGAGCAAGTTATGCGACGGGTAAAAATACCCTGCTAGTGGTGGGTGATTTATCTTTTATGTATGATAACAATGGTCTTTGGAATCATTACCTGCGGTCGAACCTCAAAATTGTCGTGATTAATAATGGAGGTGGTGGCATCTTTCGCTTTATTCCGGGGCCATCGGATACTGAAGAATTGGAAACTTTCTTTGAAGCTTCCCAAAACATTCAGCTTAAACCATTGGCCGAGATGTATGGTTTGGATTATTTGGTGGCTGATGATCAGACCTCATTAAAAGAAAACCTGCCTAAGCTTTTAGAAGCTAATGATAAACCGATCATATTAGAGGTTAAGACACCTGCCAGGGAGAATGCCGGGGTCTTGAAAGCTTATTTTAAAAGATTAAAAGAAGAGTTATGAGTCAACCTAATTGGGCTCCGGTAAAGGAGTATAATGATATCCGTTTCGATTTTTTCGAAGGTATTGGTAAAGTAACTATTAACCGACCTAAAGTATATAATGCCTTTCGGCCCCAAACGGTGAATGAGCTGATTGATGCCTTTGACATCTGTCGGGAACGCCAAGATATTGGTGTGGTAGTGTTAACCGGTGAGGGAGATAAGGCGTTTTGTTCAGGTGGTGATCAAAATGTAAAAGGTTATGGTGGTTATATTGATGATGATGGGGTGCCGCGACTGAACGTACTGGATTTACACAAACGCATACGCTCCATGCCTAAACCGGTGGTGGCGATGGTGAATGGTTATGCCATTGGTGGCGGTCATGTGTTACATGTGGTATGTGATTTAACCATCGCCAGTGATAATGCCATCTTTGGTCAGAGTGGCCCTAAAGTAGGTAGTTTCGATGGCGGATTTGGATCCTCTTACCTGGCACGTCACGTGGGTCAGAAAAAAGCACGTGAGATTTGGTTCCTTTGCAAACAATACTCGGCGCATGAAGCTGAGGAGATGGGAATGGTGAATCGGGTGGTGCCATTTGATGAGTTGGAAGAGGCAACCATTGAATGGTGTCAGATTATGTTACAGCGCAGTCCGATGGCACTACGTATGATCAAACGCGGCCTGAATGCCGAACTGGATGGTCAGACAGGTATCATGGAGATGGCCGGTGATGCCACCTTAATGTTCTATCTGATGGAAGAGGCGCAAGAAGGACGGAAAGCATTCCTGGAGAAAAGGGATCCGGACTTCAAGCAGTTCCCTAAATTTCCGTAGTTAAATTCAAAGAATTTATATAACCTCCTGATCTGTTATACAATGTAGATCAGGAGGTTTTTGTTTAGAATAGCTCAGTTTACTTCAGGTAAAAGGTCACCCCAACAGCCACCGAAAGTATCATGTGTGGCTTCACATAACTGGTGCGGATGCACTCCAAAAGATATGCATCCAATGTGGATATTTCGGCATACACCCCCCAGGCTTCGAAAGCCGATTTTTTCAGATTAAACTTAAGTTCACCACCCACAAAAGGAGCGATGTGTATTTTATTCTGGAAAATTCAATGTTGAATTATTAACAAAAAAATATTCATTTTTTTTTTAAATTTCTTATGTGAATGAGTACATTTGTTGATATTATTAATTTAAATAAAAGTTTTGAAGTCAGATAACATGTTTTTCTATCAGATAATTTGATGTTTGATGAGGTTAATAGTAGTTGTCGTATAGTAAAAAAATATGAAATTTATATTGATTGTTTGGAAGAATAGTAAGAATAATCACGGGGCATAAAAAAACACCCATCCTCGATACCGAAGAAGGGTGAGTAAAAAGAAAAATAATGGGATTACCAGGATCTTTTTGTATTTGCTGAAACAAAGAATGACATGGCATTCTTCTTTAAAGTGGAAGAAATGGCTTCATCATTGTGCTTGGATATGTATGGGCAAGCTATTATTGGCGGTGAGTTAAAAAACTTTAATAAGGTAAATAGTATGTCTTTTTGGAATAACACAGAGCCTAGACTTAAAGGTGGTAGAATTCCTTTAGGTACAGTTTGTAAAAAGTTTGATGGCAAGAGGTATATGCGTTGTTATCAAAAACGTGCAACGCCTCAAGGCCTTAATTCTGGATATGTAGTATATATTGCAGGCCAAAAAAAGGGATGGTTTGGATGGAATAATTACAGTACTACGCATAATATCAAGCCTTTGTATGGCTCGGTATTAATGTCAAATTATAATTCTGGAACTAATGAAGCTCCTGGAACAGGTGAACAGTGGGTTACTCCAACTAATCCATATTCAGAAAAAGCCACATATACATGGCGATTTTATTTTGGTGATTCACCTGCGTACTTAAAAGTATGGACCGGTGGTGTGGGTGAAGATGATGCTTGTATACTATAAAGGTAACTAATCAAAGTGGTTGCAAAAGCAACCACTTTATTTTATTTTATTTATGAAAAGGATTATATTTCTATTCGTTCTTTTGTATGTTACAAATTCTTTATTTGCCCAACCTAATAGCGGTTTCAAAGGTGGTGTTAACCTAACCTGGTTTCAAACGGATAATGCATATCGCAAGTGTTATCCGGCATTAGGCTATCATTTGGGGTATGCCTGGCGAATAAATTGTAGCCCCAAAGTAAGTATTTCCATCGAGAGTATGTTTAACCGAAAGTCGATACAAGAAAGATCGTATCTTAGGTATAATGAAAAGATAAATGGCGAATATGTTTTAGGGAGTAAAATGAGAAATTATGCCAACTATGTATCAGCCCCGTTAGGTGTTAATTACATGCTCAATCACCGATTTTATGTTTCGGGGGGATATGAGTTCAGTTATTGTTTGTATGAGTTGTTTGGTGATCAATTTGGCCCTGCATATGATCATGCAGGTTATTTGGGAGGTGGTTTTCATAGTCGTTATTTTGATGTGGTGCTGCGTTATGCACAAACATTTAATGAAGGAGAAGGCTCCTTTAATGATTATCATATCTCAGGCAAAAGCAGCACTTTACAGTTATCGCTTATCTTATCCTTAGGCAGGAAGAAAAATAAAGAAGACTAGATGGGCCGGTTACAGTTGTTGGTAACTTGGTGTATCATTTGCTGCCTGTTTGGTTGCATTGAGTATGATGGTGGTTTTCCACTGACTGAAAAAATACCTGTTGTAAATGGTGTGTTAATGGCTGATTCAGTTATTGCTGTGCAGCTGAGCTGGTCCGGCCATCCGGATAGTACCCGCTTCGAACCCATTGGTGATGCTCGGGTGGAGCTGTTTGAGAACGATGAGAGTTTGGGCTTGGCAAAAGAATGGAATCCTGGAAATTACCGTTTACCGCATCTTGCCAGCGCGAATAAGCATTATCGACTATCTGTATCTGCACCGCAAGGGATTGCAATGAGTGCTGAGGATTTTGTGCCGCAAAAACCTGACATGACCTGTACACTTATTAGAAAAGATGAATGGGGTGAGAACGTGTTTGAATTGGAGGTGTCAGCCTTACCTGATCCAATCAGTGCCTTATATATTTATGCATACAGTCCTAATGAAGATGGTTCATGGGAGCAGAGTGATATGTACTATTGTAATTCACCCTTGGCCGATTCGTTTAACCGCGCCCATAATTCAATGGGGCCGGATGGCTTTTCCTATTCCTTCGATTTATTTGTACGGTGTCCCGCCGAAGGATTTATTAATGGCAAAGGGAGTTTGCTTTTAGCAGCTGATGCGAACCGGATTCAGGTGATAGCCGTTTCCGAAACCTTTGATTTGTATTATAAAGCGGCCTTTTGGCAGCGCTATTATGATCCCGAAATACAATTGCCATTTACCTGGCAGGCCATTCATTTACCATCTAATATTGAAGGTGGAGCTGGTCTGTTTGCAGGAATGTTTGTTGTTGAGTTCGACCTATCGCAACCTGAGGTAGCCGAAAATTAAAATTTCTATAAATGCTCAAATCAAATAAGATGCTGAACAGGCAGATGACACTTTTTTTGGTTTTTCTTTCCATTTCCTTCTCGCTCGTTGGACAAAAATCGGTGAAGATCTCCGGGTTGATTACGGATATCAATTCAGGAGAGGCTTTACCTGCTGCAACGGTTTGGGATCCATCCGGCATAAGCGGAACGGTTTCCAATACGTATGGGCATTACTCAATGGTGGTTAGTCGTGGTGCAGTTACATTACAGGTCTCGTTCATAGGTTATCAAACACGTCTGATTCAGCTGGAGGTGTCAGCTGATACCTTGGTTAATATCCAGATGAATGGTGGTGTGTATCTCGATGAAATGAAGGTGATTGCCCCTTCCTCAAAAGGGGTAGCCACGAGTATGCAAATGGGCCAATTGCAATTGCCGGTAAAAGATGTTGCGTGGGCACCATCTGTGGCCGGCGAAAGCAATCTGATAGCCGGATTAAAAACGCTGGCCGGGGTGAGTGCCGGGCGTGAAGGAGGCTCTGAATTATTTGTGCGGGGCGGACGGCATGATCAAAACTTGATTTTATTGGATGGATCGCCGGTGTATAATTTAAATCACGCCTTTGGATTGTTATCTGTTTTTAACAGCACTACCCTAAAGCATGTGAATCTGTATAAAGGCGGTATTCCTGCCCGGTATGGAGGTCGTTTATCTTCCGTACTTGATGTTTCGGTGCGTGAAGGTAACCGGCGGCAAATGAAGGGTGATTTTACATTGAGTACCATTGCAGCCGGATTAACCGCAGAAGGACCGATTGTAAAAGATAAGGCCTCGTTTTTGTTTTCAGTGCGTCGTTCGTGGCCCGATTTATTGGTGACCGGCATCGCTTCTCAGGTGCAGGATGGTAAAATTGTGCCGGGCTTACATTTTTTGGATGTGAATGGCAAAGTAAACTTCACACTGTGGAAGAAACATCAGTTTTACCTGAGTTATTACACCGGCCAGGATAAATTGTTTCTAAAGTCGCATGAGGATGATATGAAAACCAATATGGATCAGGGATGGGGGAATTATTTAGGTGCGCTGCGTTGGAATACGATGGATAAGAAGGGCGGATTTGCGGAAGTGTCTCTGCATTATAGTCGATTTTACGAATTTGAAGAGTACGCCTTCACACAAGCTGATGGCAAGCGAAATCAGTTACAGACCTCAGGGATGCAAGAGTATGGGGTGAAAGGAAATTATAAACGATCATTGAATGATAAATACAGGATTCAATTGGGGGCGGAAGGTTTTTCGCGGCTTTTTGAACTGCCCAAAAAACAGTATGAGGAGAACGACGAAATATCACGCTATGGCGGTGAAGAGCAAACGCAGGTAGGAGCTGCCGGATTTGTTTCGGTGCATTATCGTTCACATCCCTTAGCCATTGAGTTAGGTATTCGGGGTTCGGTGTTTGGCCATCAATTATTTGATCATTGTTCAATAGAGCCCAGGCTATCGGCCAACTATTATTTAAGTAATCGTTTTTCTTTTAAGGCTGGAGCCATGTATAACGTTCAACCTTTGTATGCTTTGAATAAAACAACGAACGGTTTTCCGGGGTATACCTGGATTCCGTTGACTGACTCCTTTAAGCCCCAAACAAGTTATCAGTTTTCCGGTGGTTTTCACTGGCAGGTGGGTGCGTCCATGCATTTTGATGTGGAAGCTTATTACAAGCGATCAGAAAATCTGGCTGGTAATTATCTGCATCCTTCGTTGTTGTATTCAGCGAACCAATATCGTGAAACCATTGATCAGGGAGAAGGACGATTTTATGGATGTGATGTCTTGGCGGAGTATCGTGGTTCGACATGGAATATTCGTATGGGGTATTCATGGAGTAAAGGCGAAGTGTCTTTCCCGTCGGTTAATAAAGGGCAATGGTTTCCCTCTGATTTTGATCTGCGGCATGACTTAACTCTTACCGGATCGTGGTATGTGTACACGAAAGAAAAGTCGAAAGGATGGGTCACCGGAAATTTTGCGCTACACTCCGGTACACCGGTTACATTGCCTTCTCAGGCTATTCAAAGTCCGGTTAATCAGTTTATAGGCAGCGACACATGGTTCAATGCCCCATCGGCCGATTATTATAACCGCCCCAATAACTACCGTTTAAAAACGTATCATCGCCTGGATTTGGGTTTTCATATGGAGAAGCAGAAACGCCATGGAACACGTACCTGGTCGCTGGGGCTTATCAATGTGTATAACCGGATGAATCCCTATATTATTTATCGGGATGAGAAGGCGCAATTTGAACAATTGGTCATGTTTCCTATCATGCCCTTTGTATCTTTTAAAAGGAGTTTCTAGGACAGCATATTTTATTATATCGTGGCTGAGTTTGTGATTACTTCAGGTAAAATGTCACCCCAACAGCCGTCGAAAGTATCATGTGTGGTTTCACATAACTGGTGCGGATACACTCCAAAAGATAAGCATCCAATGCGGAGACTTCGGCATATATACCCCAGGCTTCGAAAGCCGATCTTTTCAGATTAAACTTAAGTTCACCACCCACAAAAGGAGCGAAGTGTATTTTATTCTGGAAATAGTATTTCTCCGGGTAGTGTTCGGGTAATCGATCAAAGGTGTTGTTGGTGTGCCCCCAGTTCACCGAAATGCCGGCTGTCGGATTCAGAACCCCCCAAAGTGGTTGGCGGGTAAGCAGAAAGGTGTTTTTCAGTGAAACAGTGTGCACCGTATTGATACTTCCGCCAAAGGATTCGCCTAAATAACCATAATACAAGGCAGGTGAGTAACGTGGCGATATTTGGTAGCCAAATCCCACCGACATGAAACCAATCCCACCGGCATATTGAACTTTGTATTGATCAGGGATAAACCACCGGGCCTTATAGGTAACCGTATCGTTTTTGATCACCTTGGTACGTTCACGGTATACGTCGTGCAAAAAAGCGGATTGTTCATTGGACTGTGAAGGGTCGGCTTGGGCCACACCTTTTAATGGCAGGACTAGCAGGGCAATAATGAAGTATAGTATATAACGTTGTTTCATGTTGATGAGGTAATAGATGACCGGGTGAAAGGAAAAATCCAGACACAGAAATAAGTTTGTGTAAAATCAATGATCGACTGTCGGGTAGTTAGTATGGAGTGTATGGCATGATCATTATGTTAATATTTTCTACTTTTACCTTTTCACTTTTACCTTTCACTCTATACTTAACACCCGAAGTGGATTGTTTTTTAATAAGCAATGTTTTCGAACGTGACGGTATCTGATTGAATAGCCATGATGACTAGCTGATTGCGATTACAACTGGGGACTGACAGGTAATTAACCGTTCCGTAGGGTTGGCGTACATCGTAGCGATGAATGTGGCCATGCACCGACAGTGAGATGTCATTTTTTTCCAGCAAATAATTGTAGAAAAGTTCGTTGCCATAACTGAATTGCTCATCCCATGGCGGGATGTGTGCAAAAGGAATGACGTGTGTGTAGTTTTTGTCATTTACAATGGTTTCGCTAAACCATTCAAAATCGGGATCCTTAACTTTCTTCTCCCAGACGATATTATCAAACATAACAAATTTGACCCCATTGTATGAAAAATAAAAGTCAGAAGGTCCAAACATCTCCTTGTAAATGTCATAGCCATTGGCCAGGCAGTCGTGATTACCAATCAAAGTAATGACCGGGATTTTAATTTTATTGATGATATCGCTGTACCACTCAAATTCGCGGTTGATGGCACTCAGGGTGAGATCACCCAGGTGTATCACAAAGTCAATGTCTTTTAGTGTATTGATGTATTTGACCTGTTTTTCAAAATCGTCATAATAGGTGTGGCTGTCGGCAATGAGTACTATTTTAAAGGGTTTGAATGTGGTTTCGGATTGTTGATTAAGTGCTTTGATGTTGGCCGGGTTTTGGGCTTTCCATTTATCTTTTATGATGTTTTGATAGGGACTGTATTCAATCACTTCATCACACGATGAAGCCATGATGGATAGTAATGATAAAACAATCACAGTTACCAAAAGCGATTTGTACGAGTTCATGTCATTTCATTTATTTGCGTTAGCATCGTCGATGAACTTTGGCTGTCAG
>JAEINY010000210.1 GCA_016342595.1 Marinilabiliaceae bacterium | reverse complement strand
CTGTATTGAAAATACAAGGCTTCCAAACCCGGATCTCTCATTCCTTTGTGATATTCTTCCAGCCGGATATTAGTAGGAACTTGCTGCCCTTCATCTATCCCAAGATTGATTTCCACCCGATTGAATAATGATTGATAGTCAGCTTCCTGTTGATTACTGATTTCCTGGTATGTTTTATATTCTATAGCCTGTAGTACCTTGTTATTATCTCCTCTAAATCATTCCCTTTATAATGGGGATACTCCAGGGTATAATCTGTTGCTGCCAGATGGCAAATCGTTAGCTCACTTGCTTTTTTAACCCATATCTGTCCATCGTTATATACTATTTCGCCATCAGTTTTAAGCTGCAGACATGTTTCAAATTCCATGTTATTATCTTCCACTCTTCCTTTGAACTTAACGACCTGCCCGTTAAACTCCACACTATCGCTCAGGTGAGGTGAAATATAGCTAATCTCATAATCGGCTGTTGCACTGTTTTTAAATTGATAGACCATGAGCTTATCTGTGTAGGATCCAAAGAAAGTCCTTTGATGCTTTACTTTGCCAGCCTGGTAACTCACACAGGCTTTCCCTGTTGGCAGGTTTAGTTCCCGTCTGTAATTTTTAATTGCACCACTTTGCTCAACCTGAACATACAAGTCGCCCCTGGTCTGTTGTGCGCCATAATCGCCAAAGGCAGGCCCACCGTCCTTTTGGTGAATCACACCGGTTAACAGACGTGAAGCCAGCCGATGCGCTTCTTCCCTATTTCCCTCTTGCAAAAGTTGACGAACCTCAAGCAAGTATTTCGATGCCACTTCCCGGTTCCCAAAATTATACTCAGGATTAGAACCAGGACCCCCGGACCACAAAGTACCCTCGGTAAATTGGATGTGTTCCTGTTCAATACCTCCAAATATCATGGCCCCCATAAAACCATTCCCCACAGGCAAGGCTTCTGTCATCCAGCTTTGAGCTGGCTGGTCATACCAGAGGGATAGTTTATTATCCTTATTCTCATTGTCAGCGGTAGTACATTAGGAAAGATGCAGCAACAAACCAATGATTACTATTAAATGTCTCATATGATAACTTCCTGTTATTATATTATTCAAATACAAAAACTAACCACCTTTGCCTTGGTAGGATAGTTGGTTTTGGATGAATGGTTTTAACCAGAGGTTCAGAATCAAAACCATTATTTGAAATTGATAAATATCCTATTTTATCTAATATCGATTTGATAATCACCACGGGGTGAAATTTTCACAGCTCCTTTTTTCATCTGATGCAACCGGAGTTTTGCCGGCTCAAACTCACTAAAATCATTTCCTCCCATTACAACATTTTTACAATGTTCCAGCTTACCATTCAAGACCGGCCTTTTATCAGTCTGTTCATATGGTGCATGGATGATGGTATTATCAGTCACATGAAGGTTATCCACTCCACGTGCAAATAACCAGGCACCGGAACTACATTGAAATTCATTGTTTTCAATTTTGATATTGGAATGAATAAACTTCCCTTTTTCAAACCGATGAGTCTCCGGCTGAATGGAAATTACATAGCCATTCTCACCCTGTTGATGACCACATTGAATAAATTTGTTTCCCCTGATGGTCACATCATGAACGGGCCCGGATTCGTACCAGAAATTGCAATCATTGGCAATCAGAATGGCATGCATGCCTGTCCGGTAAAAGGTGTTATTCTCAATCACTACCTTTCGTCGTGTGGTCATCAATATACCCCGGGTATTCATGCGTTCAAAATGGCAGTTACGAACAGTTACCGAGGGTGTCCAGGTTATATTTTCCAGACAATCACCCACTCTTAGGTCTTTAGGCAGCGATTGTTCTAAATCAAGGATCATTTCCCTTTTCGAAACCAACTCTGCGTTTTTAACCTTTCCATAAGTATAGACCAACAGATTTTTTGGATTGACAAAAGCCACGGAATCGCTGTTAAAGAAGGCCTCAAAACCATAAGTCTGATGATGCATAAAACGAACCTTCATTTGATGACTGTTCATAATATCCACAATTTTAAGGTGCGTACCATGTACATTCAGGGCATCATCATGCGAACCGGAGGTGCGACAACTATCCAACTGAATAAATCCTTTACAGCCGGAAAAATGAAAACAATCAGCAAAAGCAGCAATGTGCCTGCCTGATTCTTTACGAGGCGCCACTTCCACCTTGTTTAGGGCGATATTTTCCGAAAACTGTGAAATAATACCCAGGCCATGCATATAGTGCATCTTCACATTATCCAGACTGATATTCTTTGATCGGGTAATAAAAGCCCCGCAATTATCCCGGTAAGGATCCCGGATAGTCAACACATCCCCTGGTTGCAATGCAGCATTGCTTAAATCACCTCTAAAAATCAATCCCGAATTTCCATCCCTTGCCACCTTAGACTTCTCAAGGTATTTCAAGGAATAGTAGCCCATCACATCCTCATGAGGTCTTAACAAAATGGTATGAAAGGCTTTACTTCGCCACCCTTCACCATAGAACAGTAAGCTCTCCTCTTTCACTGTATACTTCGAATCGCGATGCACCTGCATTTTAACCATAGTATCGGATACATCAGTCACAGTCAATTCAGACATGGTAGGTCGCTCGTAGTCGAACCGGAGATTCTTAATGGTGATGTTTTGGCTTTCCAAAAGTGCAAATGACACCATCTTTCCATGCAGAACAATCAAGGTATTATTGCCTTCCAACACTATATCATTCATATTCTCCAGACAAATTCCAATGCGCTTTGTTTTGGATAAAGTATCATTCTCCGTTGTATTGGAGATAAACAACTCTTTCTCAATAGCACCTTCGGACCATAGATCAATCCTGCCTCCCGGAAATTTTATAACTGCTCCCTTTTGATCTTTGGCTGCTTTCAATGCTTTTACCAAAGCCGGAGAAGCATTTTCGAACGACCAGGGTTTGACACCATAATCAATGAGATTTATTTCTTTGGCATTACTTCCCAAATGGAATAACATAAATGCCAAAATAAAGGATATCAATTTTCTATTCATAAGTCTTCTATCACATTAAAGTTTATTAAAAGAAACTTCCCACTCAACAGAGGCGGTTGCAGCAGGTAGATAGGCAATTTTAAGCACATTGCCATTTTGCTCGGTTTCAACCTTTATTCCTTTTACAACTGCTTCTTTCAGACTGTAACCCTTGGGTATAAATAATGTTAGAACATACTTATCATCCACAATAACCCTGCTGCGACCAGAGAGCACATTTTCATTCCAACGCAGCATTTCTATTTCTGCAGCTCCATGCGATAAGTGCCGATTGGTAGAAAGCAGTTGTGGCCGCCCTACTTTTTCGCGGATAGCAATGGATTCAAGCCCATAGGCCTCTAACTCTCCAAGATTGATCTCATCCTTAAGAACTCCCATCATGGTATTGCTCCAGAATTCATACACGAGAAATTCCTTTGATGGATCAAGACCTAAATCAGAAAACTTTATGGAAGTAGCTTTTAAGGAGGTTTTGTTTTTCTGTGACCAATTTAACCGGTGTAACACATACCAGTTTTCATATGCCGTATTAAACTCATTGAGCCAATAAGGACAAACGTAACCAAATTGATCACCATCAATCGGTGCCGGCTGTTTTCCGCTGGTAATGGCTGTTCGCTCATTGGATTTCAACCAGTCTGTTTTTCCCGGATCAAAATCATACAATTGCCCCGGAACTGAAAACAGCACCGGCGCTGATCGACGTAAACCATACAAGTTCCTGTCATCATTATACACTTCCGGCTTATCACTGAGCATTAACATCGCACCTGCTATGGATGCCAAGGCCGGCCTGATGATGGATTCCTTATCCACTGCCTGACGTGCTTCCAACTCTTTAACATTTCCAATATCTCTGGCCTTTTTATTTGGAGCTATATCGCAATGATCCGGATCGTTGCGCCAGACAATGCCATTCCAGGAGTTATATTGCTGCATGGTTACCGGACCGTACCCATCGCCACCAATCCGGCAAGCATCTGCCAGGCCAATTGATTCCGGCAACACTCCCCAGCAGGAAAGGATAAAGGTGTTATTACCCAATTCTTCACGGGCTACACGCAAGTATGCCCGTATGACCTCATCCGGTCCGATCCCTTTCTTTTGACACCATTCCATGTTATTGTGCAAACAATCGTAGAGATAATGCCGGAGTTGATCAATCTTCACATATTCCACGCCGGCATTTTTCAATCCTTTGAATGTAGGCCGAATCAGTGCTTCCACCACCTCTTGATTAGTAGCATCCATGGTGTAACTGACCCATGGCGCAGCGGAAGGCTGGCCCTTCAGGTCACTCACAAACCAATCCGGATATTTTTCCACCGTTTCCTGATCAGAAAAAAAGCAGCCCATCCATATCGCCGGATTAAAACCAGCCTCATTCACTGAATTAACATAGCCTGTCAGGCCACCGGGGAAAATATCTTTTTTCCAATCCAGCCAGGTCGTTGGCCGACCACCTAAATACCCGTGTGCCACTTCACAATTTTCACGTCCGCGATCCTTTTCTCCCTGATAAACATCATCAATCTGCACAAACTTATAACCATAATCGGCAAAGTGTTTGTTCTGCCAGATATCTAAAAGTTCATTGTTGTCTTTTTCGGTAAACTCCCTGAAAAAAGCCCACCAAGACGACCAACCGGTAACCGACTCCTTATATACCTGGTAAGTCCATGGCTGGAAATAAGGAAGATTTTTATGTTTCTGGTAATAACGGGGATGAAAAATAATTTCTGCTCGTTCAGCGTTGAAGGTAAGTTCAAAACGAGTAGTGCCATCTGTATTTCTGTATGACCTTATCACCGTACCTTGAGGTACTTCCAACATCCAGTCAAAGTTGCGATCGTAAATGGCATTATTTCGTAGATTATTACTCAACCCGTGAGTAGTACGTACCACCGCAAACTGTTCTTGTGCTTTACCTCTTGTTTCGGCAGCCAGCGCTTCTGAGCTACCATTTACGACGGCAGACACTTCAGTTATTCGATCATACTGAAGAAGGAGATGCTGTTCGATGGCGCCTTCTCCGGTTATCTCTGATGATATTTCCACCTTGTTGGAACAGGTTCCGGCAAATATGAGCCCACCATTATAGCATAATGAAAAACTTTTTCCATCTTCTCCTAAAACAAGTTCAGAAGGAGCATTATCAGGTCCTCCAGGCAGCTCTTTTTCAAAGGAAGCCACTGATTTTTTTTGAGTCTCGTTCTTTGATGAACTTTTCGCTTTTGCTCCCGGCTGAAATAAAACAAGCGTCATAACTAAAACAATATATCCTCTTAATCGCATGATTTTAATTATTATTTAATTACACCGTCAATTTTAAAGACAGTTGCATACTTGTTTGGTCTATTTTCAGGTACTATAAGAATTAGCTTATCGGTATGTTGCTCAAATTCTATCTGTTCGTCAGAACCAATCATTCGGATTGAAGTTATTTTTCCCGGCCTTTGTTTTGAATTCAAACCTAATGAGGGGAGTTCAATAGCACCAGCTTCCGGATTTAAAACAATCGCATACAAGGCATTATTCTTGGTCACAAACCTTACCTCATCATGACCGTATGCCGGGCTTGCAAGTGTTCTTTCATTAAAATGACCTGATTTCTTTTGCTCCTTTAATTTTTTAAGATCTGTTTCGCTTATTCCTTCATTTTCGGGCAACAGGTACGAATCAAGATTGTCTCCATAAATGAGCCAGGGTTTACTGCCATAAATTGCTTCGCTATTCAGGTTCACCCATGCACCAATGTCATCAAGTATTATCTTTTGTTCCGGAGGGATTGTTCCATCGGATAGTAGTTCCACATTTAGCAACAGGTTACCATTTTTACTCATGTAGTCAGTCAATAACTCAATGATGGATCGGGCATTATGGTTATATTTCATTTTATCAATATCTTCCTTGTAGAACCAGGTACGTAAAGTGGTTATTCCCTGCCATGGATAGGGTAGGATCTCATGGGCACCTCCCCGCTCAATATCTTTGACAGTTGAAGGTTCATTGGTGAATTTTCCGGCTATTACCGCATCCATCACGCCGTTTTCCTGAAGCTTGTGATTAAAAAACGTCTGGCATACTTGCTTTCCATAATCTCCATAGGGAAATCCATAACCATCAAACCATAGCATATCGATGTCATATTTTGTTGTCAGCTCTTTATGTCTGAGCATCCAGTTGTGTTTGACATTTTCAATGTATTCAGGCGTTCTTTTTTTCGGAGGTAAACCATACAGATCAGCAGGATTTAATCCTTCCCACCATTTCCCTTTTCCATCTGCAACGGTCATATAACCATCATAGGGTTTACCTTTGTAGATGCCCGAAGTATCGGCTCCAAATGCAGGAAGCCACCAGTGAAGAAACCGGTCATCATGAGAACTCACTCCATAGGGGATGTGATATTTATTGCACGAGACTTCAAATTCTTTAATGATATCACGTTTGGGACCCACATTAACGGAGTTCCAGGGGTGGTATGTGGAATTAAAATTATCAAAATGGTCATGGTGATTCGCCAGTGCCACAAAATATTTTGCGCCCAGTTTTTTGAAGTACTTTACCAGGGCATCAGTATCCAGGTTTTCTGCTTTCCATTCATGTATGACATCTTTAAATCCTTTTTCGGAGGGATGGCCATACGTTTTACAATGGTATTGATAGGCGTTTTTTCCCCACAATTCTGATCCAACATCCTGTTGATACATGTGACGGGCATACCATCCTCCACCTTGTAAAGGTTCTGTTTGAGCGCCCCAATGTACCCAAATACCAAACCTCGCTTCAGTATACCATTGGGGAAATTTATACTGCCCTCTTAATTCTTCCCAGGTAAGTTCTTTATCTTGCGAATAACAATTTACACTTAAGACGATTGCAAGAAACACGAACAAAAGGTGTTTCAGATATTGCTTATTCGTTACTATTAAAAGCTGTTTAATTTTCATGATCCTGTCTATTATCAATAGATTACTTTGCCAATATGCGAGTTATGAAACTTGGCCTTTTATAACCACAAAGTGCTGCGATAGCTAGCACACTAATGTTAATAACCCTGGGTGAAACCCAGGGCTTAAAATCACATTCCATCACAACTCTGAATAGAGTTGAATGTGAGCTCTTTGTAAAAGCATCAACCACCAATTGTGATATAGCTTTAATTAATTGGCTCCACAACAAATGTAAATTCATAATCTCCGTAAGGAAGCTGGTATTTATCTAGAGGTAAAGCTCCCCAGGTATTAATACATCCCAATCCCATCTGTTTAAGATCTATTGACAAAACAGTCATATCCTGCTCCTCCAATTCTCCGGAATGACGTTGTTCTTTAGTATCAAAATCATCCAGATCATCTGTTGTAAAATGTAATGCAGACGCACTAAAAGGTACTGACGCATAAATCTTCACTCCATTACCTGCTCTATTGGTAAGCTTCCACCAGCGAATATCAGATTTTGTGCCAGTCTCCTGTGGACGTATGTATGGAAAAAACTGCTCCGAAACGGTTTGCTGGTAGTGATCTATGAAAGCACTTGTTTTACGGTCGGCATAATTCTCGATTGGACCCCGGCCATAATATTCAATCTGATCAAATATTTTATTAAAGGAAAACTGCATTCCAAAACGTGGTAACATTGTTTTTTTAGCCGCATCGTCGGAAGCATCCATTTTCTGGGTGATTTTCATTTTACCTGTAGCTGTAATTTCATATGAAAGCTCCAGTGATGCATCTAATTCCGGTAAGACATAATTAGCATTAACCAAGGCATTACCACCCTCCTCTTTTACTTCAAATGATTTCAATTGCATCTGTGGATTTCTCCAATCAGATAATTTTTTCTGCAACTGTGCCCCATAATCGTTATCTGTTCCGCCACGCCAGAAATTAGGTTTTACTTTTTCGCCATCTTTCAGAAACTGCTCTCCCTTATTTGAATAACCAATGATATAACCAGTTCTTTTGTCGAAAATAATAGATGTACGATTAGCCATTACTGATATCAGGTAATTAGTTTCTTCAACTATAACCGAAGATTCTCTTTTTACTGTTGTCAACGCCGGATAATCGTATTGGGTAATTGGCAACTGCTGACGGGCTATAACATGACCGGCGGGTACCATGCCATCTTTCTTTTTAGTTTTATAATAAACTTCCAAAAAGCGCTCTTTTGAACCAGGTTGCAATGTATAGCCAAGATTTAAGCTCACAGTCTTTTGCGCATCAATATTCAGGTTAGAAACCACACCCTCTTCAATAGGCGTTCCCTCTTCAACTACACACCATGTGAGCTGTACATTATTCAGGGAAGTAAAAAAGTTCTCGTTATATACTTTTATCTTGCCCGCTTCAAGTGCTTCAGGGCTAGTCCAGATGGATTGATGCACCATCGCCACCTCATTAAAATGAGGATTGGGCTCACGATCAGGATTTATTAATCCATTGCTATTAAAATTATTGTCAGAGGGAAGGCCCTGTCCATAGTCGCCACCATAAGTATAGATCATTTTGCCATTGCGATATTCGCGCAGCGCCTGATCGACAAAGTCCCAGATAAAACCACCTTGCAAATTGTCATATTTACGATACAGATCCCAGTATTCCTTAAATCCACCCATTGAATTTCCCATGGCATGGGCATACTCACACTGGATTAACGGCATTCGCTGATTACCCTTCTTCCCATATTCCTCCAATCCATCATAACCCACATAAAATGGCACATATATGTCAGTATGCTTTTTCATTCCAGGCCGTTGATACTGAACAGGACGTGTTGAATCGATCGCCTTCATAGCCTTATATGCTTCTATAAAGCAGACACCATCACCAGACTCATTTCCCATGGACCATATGATCACCGAAGGTGCATTTTTATCGCGCTCTACCAACCGTGTCGTGCGCTGAAGGTGGGCTGGAATCCAATCTTCCATCTGCGCGATTTTTTCATAACCATGAGCTTCTACGTTAGCTTCATCAACTACGTAAATTCCATATTTATCACATAATTCATAGAAATAAGGATCATCAGGATAATGACAGGTACGTACGGCATTGATGTTATTCATCTTCATGATTCTTACATCCTGCTCCATCCGTTCTTTCGACACATAATAGCCATGATCAGGATCTACTTCATGACGGTTTACTCCTTTTATGAGAATTGGCTGACCATTAACAAGCAGAAGTCCTTTTTTGATTTCTACCTTTCGGAACCCTACCCGTTGTGGTATTACCTCAATAAGTTTTCCGTTCTTGTCTTTCAGCAAAATAGTTAGTTGATACAGATTGGGTTGTTCGGCACTCCATTTTGCCACATTTTTTAAAATTCCTGAAGCGGTAACTTCCTTGCCTGCAGTAACTGCTTTTGTACTGGTCCACACCGATTTACCATTGCTACTTTTCAGATCCAATTCAATAGTGGCACCACTGTTTTTTGTGAGCTGATTTTTTTCAAAATCAACCGATACGTTCAACACTCCATTTTGGTATTTCTTGTCAAGGTCGGCAACAACGGTATAGTCTTTAATATGGAAGGGATCACGTGCATACATATACATATCTCTTGAAGTTCCCGCCAATCGCCAGAAATCCTGCAACTCCACAAAGGTCCCGTCACACCATCTGAAAACCTGAAATGCGATTAGGTTCTCTCCCTTTTTCAGGTAGGAAGTAATATTAAATTCAGGTTCCAATTTCCGATCTTCACTGTACCCCACAAACTGGCCGTTTACCCAAAGGTATACACAGGATGAAACAGCACCGAGATTGATAAATACTTCTTTCTCATCCCAGTTTGATGGAATATTAACTGTACGGCGATACGATCCCACATAGTTCTCTTTCTCGGGAACCTTAGGAGGTTCTGGCTTCATGATGTAATCCCACGCAAAACGTGAATTAACATACACCGCCTCTCCATATCCATTAACTTCCCAAATTCCGGGAACCTCCATTTTATCCCATTGCTTATCATCAAAATCAGTGTCGAAAAAGGTTTGGGGTCGCAGATTTGCATGTCTTACCCAATTAAATTTCCATAAGCCATTGAGAGATATAAAATTTTCAGAATTCTCCTTGATATCTTCTCCGGCAAGTTCACGATTCTCATATGCAAAATATGAAGTATGCATCGGTGCACGGTTTATGGAATTCACGGCAGGATCGTGCCACTCGGTAAATGATTGGCCGAAAGAGGCCAAATTTGAAAACAATAAAACAACAATTAAAAAGTTTCCGATTCTCATGGTTTATATATGATTAATTAACAAATTCTATAACTAATTACAGCCAATAGGACATGCCACTAATTTTCCTTTTCATAAAAAAAGCAACAACCATCCTGTACTGTGCTGTCCTTACCCCAAAAATAGTAATTGTTTCTGACAAAAAACTATTACGCTCATCATGATCCAAGAAGAACTTTCTTCGATTGACTATTATTAAACAGACTGTTTCTTTAAGATTGATGTGTTGATAAATTTCTATAATTTGCTCTTACTATTCACCAGTTTAACCACTTTGGATTTGGCAATATCAGTCTCATTAAATACATCAACTGCAAAATAGTAGTTCTTATCTTTGTCAAGACTTCTGATCACCAATGAGGTGTCATTATATACCATGTAGTTGTGATATAATTTATCAATATCATGACCGTATCTAATGTTGTACCCAGTTGCATTGGGTATTCTTTTCCAATGTAATGTAACCACTCTTGGGTCATCAGTCTTTCTTACAATATTAAAATCATCAATACCACCCGTTTTTTTTCCTGGTGCTTTACCAAATACACGGAAGCCTGACAAGGCAAAATTCCCATCCGGTATTTTCTTGTTAATAAGCCGTACATATCTGGCGGATATTTTTTGAGGTAACTGTAGATAGTCATGCGGGCAATCCGTTCGGTTATCCGTTTTGTCAATTATCGTTTCCCATTGCTCCGAATCATTCGACACTTCAATAAGGTACTGATGGTAAATGGATGCATCCCGCTTAAA
>JAEINY010000209.1 GCA_016342595.1 Marinilabiliaceae bacterium | reverse complement strand
CGCAAATGAACACAAATGAGTCAGACAACAGCTTCGCTGTTTCCTGTTTTGTTATCCGCTAATTTCTCGAATTTAACTAATTATACCGTTTACTAATCAAAATGTGCCTTTAGTGCGTTTCACTTCTAAACGCCCTTTGATTATGTATCGGCATTATACCAGCGCATGCGATAGCAATCGCATTTGATATTTAATTGGTATTAAAAACAACTTAGCTGCTTGGTGTTTTTCGAAGGAAAACTAATTCGCTTAATTAGTGTAATTGGCTCTGCCGATCTACCGATTCGTGGATAAAAAAATAGAATAGGAATCTAAACGATATTTCTTTAGTAAATATTAAAAGTTATTTCGATACAATTTCTTAACAGTTTTTCTATCGTTATCATGCCAATGGTTATTCAAGTATTGAAGCACGATAATAATCGGGCTCCGTGAACTCCGTTTAGCGAAGCGAAACAGCCTTTGTGGCCCTCTGCGTTGCCTCCGCGTATCTCTGTGGTTTCTTCGTGTAACTCTGTGTTACCCTTTTCTTAGCCTTATCTCTGCTTTTGTCAGCACTTTTGGGCATGAGGACTACTATAGAACTCTTTTGTAATCACTACTTAATCAAGCTGATCCCTCTGAGAATCCTGGCGTCTTGGCGTCTCTGCGATTTATTAAAAAAAGGTGAAACGTATTTGTGATCATTTGAGTCATTTGCGGTTTAATCTGTTTTGTTTGCCGGGTATAACTCTACATAACTGTTATTTTTTGAACGCACACCTAATTATTACCCTAAGTCTGGCAATCCTGCCAGGTTTCTTTTTTAAGCCGCAATCACCATCTGAAACAAATCAGACAAAATCATTACATTTGTAAAAAATCATGTATGAATCGCTCAAAGCTACTTTCTATCTTCCGGCTAATAATATCCAATAAATACATTTTAGCGACCTTTGTTTTCGTCATGTGGATTGGCATATTTGACCAAAACAATTTGATTGATCGTTTCAAGCTATCTTCCCGTATCCGGCAATTGGAAAAGCAGAAACACCATTACATGGATGAAATTGAACAAAACAAACGAAAAATGGAAGAATTGCATGGAAGCACAGAAAATCTGGAAAAGTTCGCCCGGGAAGAATACCTGATGAAACAGAAAGATGAAGTTATTTTTGTGATTGAAGAAGAGTAAGCTTTTATCTACGCAGGAAAATAATTAAATGTTTTGGAAAGTTTCATCTGACCATCGCAAATAAATTTAAACAAATGAATATCTATAAGTTCTTAAGTATTGTCTATTACATCGGGATGGCACTCATTTTTTTAGGCGTATTAATGCATCTTGGTGCTGTGCCAAACACCGTGTATGTATTTTCAGCAGGTGCCCTGTTTATCATCGGTATCCGCGCTTACAACCAAATAGCCGGAAAACCGGAAAATCGACGCATTCATACCATTCTCTTATACAGTTCTCTGTTCCTGGCACCAGCCGCCTGGGCCATGTACACAGGCAGAACCTATTGGATTGTGTTTATTATTCTAACGGCTGCTTTGGATAGCTACGCCAGTTTCAGACGAATTAAAAAGTAATGCACGCTATTCAGTGTCTGGCAATAAAAAACCTTGTATGTCAGACACTGTATGATACCGGTTGGCTTCTCTCTTTCTGCCTGAAATACTCCAATAATTCATTTATATCCTGAAAATCATGATCTGACTCTGGCTCTATTAGCTCTAAAAGATCCAAGGCAGCATCAAATATCGCTATTTTCTCAAGGAAATGTTCGTGGACATAATTGAGGTACTTGAACACCCTAAAAGCATTAAAAACCTCCCAAAAACGCTTTTCAAAGGTCGATTCATGACTACAATTAGCACTCACTTGAGATAAAGCATCGAAGAAATCTGAATGAATCAGGTAACTGCGCATCCTTCCTGAAAATTCATGAACGATCTCTTCAAAGCCTGACCGATCCAATTTGTAGAATTTCTTTCTCCACTCAAATAGTTCTTTGAGGTCTATAAATGCCTGTAGATTATAAGTAAAGTATCCACTTTGTTCATCCACTAATTTCCTGACAGAAGGACCAGTCCCAAAGGGAACACGATCCGACAGCCGTGCGGATGGGTACACACAGGTATTCGCTATTTCACCAAACTGCCCCATGGGAATCGCCTTCTGAAGGAAGTAAAAGTCTTCCCCTGCTTGCTTTCGAGGCATTCCTCCTGCCCGCACATAGCGCTCTGCTGTGATGGCAAAACAAGAACCAATGGTGTGGAAGGCAAAAGGAAATCCACTCCATCGTAACACCTGTATGTAATATCTTAAATGCAACTCATATTGACTGATCGCATTGCATACTTCAATGCTATTCTCAGAATCGTCTATGTGATGTTCAAAATAAAATGCCCCCCCCTGATAATTTTTATGATAGAAAAACTCATCAATAGCCTGAAAATAATTGCTTGCTACTGTACAATCCGCATCCAGCGACACAATAATGCCTTCTTCTTTTCCTTGCTCAGCAAAACGATTAACCGCATAATCCATTCCGATCTTACGTGCCAATCCGGCCCCACTGTATTTGCCAGGCAAATCATAGGCATCAATTACTGAGAAATAAAATGTATCATTCGACGCTTTTTCAACATAGGAAGTGGTTAATTTGGAAAGGTTTCTTTGGTGTGCTTTATTAATTTCGTTATCCGTCTCACTAAAATTAATGACCACCACAATCTCAATATGCTTATTAACCGGAAGAGTATTCTTTAACGACTGAAGGGTTTTAATCAGAAAGTTTTCTTCCAGGTAAGCTGGAATCACGACAATTATATCAGATCGGTAATCAGCATTCAGAATGGAATAATCCTCTTGTGGGTGACGCTTCAGATATTTTTCAAATACTTTATTCATACATAAACACCTGTTATACCAAAAAAGGCAGAAACCGTATCGATTTCTGCCTTCTGGTATTTTTTAATAGCTTTCTACTACTTATCTGCCGTATAACGGGCATTTAAAGCCTCTACAATTTGGTTGGTAATATCAACACCAGGAGCACTGTATAGGACATTGTCTCCCATGGTATTACTCAAAATAAGCTTATACGGATGAGCTTTTGAGTATTCCTCCAAATAATTAACTAAGGTATCTCTCAATTGACGATTGATTGTCTCTTGTTCTACCATTAGTTCATTCGATAAACGTTGATTTAACTCCTGCAAATCACGTTCTGCTTTGGCTAATCTTTGTTGCTCTTTTTCAGCACGGTCTAACGATAAAAAACCATTGTTTTGAACTTTGCGCTGAAACGCTACCGCATCCTGCTGAAATACTTTTGCTTTTTCATTAAAATCGGCTCGGGCACCTTCTTGCTTACCCATGATTTTTTCGCTCAAAGCCTTGGCATAATTGTATTTCAGCAACAACGAATCAGTATTAATATAAGCCACGGTATAATCTGTTGCGCCAACTACTGCTTCTTTAGTTCCACTATTATTTTCAGACTTGTTTGAAGGCTGACAACCAAACAAGACTGCTGCAGCGATTACCAAAACACATTTTAATACTGTCGATAATTGTTTCATACTCTCCCAAATGTAATTTAACCTTATATTTTAACGGAGAACAAATATAAGTGATTACCCCACATATAAAAATAATTGGGCATTTTTTTTGAGAAATAGCAGTAGCTTGGGGATATACAGATAATATTCTCACATAAAAGAGAAACCTGTTGTGTACAAAAGCCTCATTTCTTCACCAATACACCTATCTAAAAGATCTTCCTGGATCGACGCCTATACTTAGAGCCACTTCCTGATGAATTTCCAGGCTCCCAACATGGAATGGCCCCGCGTGAACGTTTCTTTTTATAGGTTTGATTGAATCGGTAAATCAACGTCATTTCATTGGCTCCATTACTCATTCCACCTAAATCAGAAAGTGTCAAATCATAGCTATAAGCACATCGAACCGGTCCTACATTAAAACCCAGTATAAAAATAAGACCGTCATTATTCATCAAACCACTTTCCGATGCAAAAGGAATACCCCGATACCACAAGCCCAATTCCAGGGGATTGATGTACCAATAGGTTCCGATATCAAGTTGATTAAACCCTTGTTGCATCCGGTAATTGAATGCCAGGGTTAAGCTCTGTTCATCCCTTTTTTTCCGCCCTTCCCGATACGTGTGTTTATAACCACCATAAATCGATGTTTTGATGGGCTGATAGGTTTCAATATCAGTCACTCCAATATCACTTCTTATAAGGTGATCAACGGCAATACCCGCCCAGAAATAATCACTGTATATCATGGCTGAGGCAGCTGCATCAATTTGTTTGTGATTATCATTATCACTACCGGAACCTGATCCGGGATTCAAACTTCCATCACTGCCCTGATCAGAAGGGAGAATAGCATCCAGCAGATTTAAATTCCTTTCGGCATACTTAAATTGAATACCTGGTCTTACAAAAATATCACGTGTAACTTCAATCTCATAAGAGTACAGCACACTAATATCCTGACGTACCAATTGGCCATTTCCACTATCATCCCTTAGAAACATCAAGCCCACACCACTATTTTGCTCCATAAAAAAATGATCCAAAGCAAATGCGTAGGTCTTATACGTATTGGGCACACCGGGCCACTGATCCCGATAACTCATACTTAAACGCGTTCCATTTATTAAACCGGCAAATGAAGGACTTAAGTATAATGGCGATGCATACATTTGAGAAAAGGATACATCTTGCGCCTTGATTTGCATATTACAATTACAAATCAGGCACAAAACGAATACTTTAAACAACCAACTTAGTGGTTTCACAGTGTGAGGTTCCTGCATTTAATAAAATATTGAATTATCGAACCAGTAATACGCTACCAGCTTCTCTAAACTCTTTACCATTTATAAAGCGTCCGGACACTTTCCAGACATAAACTGCTTGAGGTGCCAGCTCATCTTTATAGGTTCCATCCCATCCTTCACTGACCTCATGACTTTCAAATATCAACTGTCCCCAACGGTTAAAAATTTGCAGATGGAACTCATCTACATCCCTGTATTTGGGTTTAAAAATGGCATCACCTTGCTCTCCAACACGTCCTAAATCTCCAGAACCTCCAGGTCTTGGCTTAAAGGCATTCGGAAAGATAACAAATCCACTTAATAATGCTTCTACAGCATTGTCTTTCACCAAGATATTTTCACAACCATACTTGTTTAAAACGGTTAAAGTAACACTATACATTCCGGCATCCTGATATTCATAAGCAGGATTTTGCTCTTCGCTTGTTGATCCATCGCCAAAGTCCCAAAACCAGGAAACAGCATCAATTGACAGGTCATAATACTTGTTTCCATCCCCTGGTATCCAAACCACTTCAGGTGTTACATTAAAATCAGCAATGGGGTGATCATGTACTACAACCGTTTTACTAAACACATCATCAACGCCATCTGGTCCCGGAACGGTTAATATCGCACTATATTCACCCGGTTCTTCGTATGTGTGAGTCGGATTACGCAGTGAAGATACTGCTCCATCGCCAAACTCCCAATTGAAAACAGAACCCCCTACGGTATAATTGGTAAATTCTACCGTCAAAGGATAACATCCTGCTTCCACATCCATAATGAATCCTGCTTCCGGTACTTCACGGTAATCAATGGTGACATCGTCGTAAGCAGAGCAACCATCGGTGACGATGGTCCAACGGAAAGTACTCTTTCCGAACGGTAAATTCCGCACAGTTGTATTAAAGAAATTAACATCTTCAAATGTACCCCCGCCGGCAACGATACTCCATGATCCTTGTAAATCGCCCGGATTAGCTGCTTTAAGCGTATAATCCCGGGTATATACTATTTCATCTTCACCGGCAAATGGCGCCGCCTTATTACTGGTAACTGTTACAATATCTTCCGTGGTGCATTCACCATAAGCAATGATCCACTTATAAACATTGGTACCATACCCTACTTTTCTCACAATGGTGTTGAACTGATTCGGATTCTCAAACTCACCCTTTCCACTAATCACGGTCCAAACACCAGCTCCATCCACAGGATTATTGGCATTCAATGTCACATAGTCTTCACAAACAGAGCGATCCGCTCCGGCTTCAGCCTGATCAGGTACCTTATTAAATACCATCACCTTGTCAGTAGAGAAGCAGCTTCCTTTTTGAATGGTCCACATCAGGATATTTTCGCCAAAGCCCAGTTGGTTAATAGCTGTCTTCGGATTTGTACTATCCTCAAATTCTCCTTTACCCGACACCAGTGTCCATGATCCGGTTCCGAGGCCCGTAAGCGGCTTATTCGCGTCTAAATCAGCCCAATCTTTACAGTCTTCGATATCTGGTCCTGCATTGGCTGTGGTAGGGGTATTATTCACAAATGTCACTTCATCCACCAAGGTACATTGCCCCTGAGTCAAGGTCCAACGCAATACATTTTCACCAGGTGATAAATTCCGGATTATAGCAGAAGGATTAGCAGGATCATCAAAATTACCACTTCCTTTAACAATACTCCACAAACCATTTCCAAAAGTAGGCGGACTAGCTTTTAAAGCCACTTGTGAGGAACACAATTCACTATCTGCACCTGCATAAGGCACCGAAGGTTTATTATTCACAATTAGCACTTCATCGGTAAGGACACAAGATTCATTTTGCACCACCCAGCGGAATACATTATCCCCTTTTGACAGCCCAATAACACCTGTTTTTGCTTGATCAGACAAAACAACAATACCACTACCTGTTAATACCTCCCAATGCCCATCTCCATTTATAACCGGTCGCGCATTCAATTCCGCCACGCTATCGCAAAGTGTTTGGCTGTTGCCTGCATAGGCTGCATCTGGCCCATTATTTGTTACTACCACCTCTTTGGAAGTTTGACATCCCTTGTGAAAAATGGTCCATTTTAAAGTGTTGGGACCTTTTCCAAGATTAGAAACGCTTGTATTCGGATTATTCCGGTCATCAAATACCGCCTGGCTGGTACCACCGGTAATACTCCAGGTACCTATTCCAGGGAATGCATTATTGGCTTCCAGAATCGTCTCATCCGCACATATCTCTTGATTTTGACCTACTTCAGCATCAATGCGATTGAAGTTAACTTCTACATCATCAAAGGAAATACACCCTTTGTTTTCGACAGTCCATCTGAAAATATTACTTCCGAATAAAAGACCTTCTACCCCAGGCGAATGATCATCCATTGGATTGGCCGGATAAACAGCCGATGAAAAATTACCTGATCCGTTTCTAACCGACCAATGCCCCGCTCCTACTTCAGGATCATTGGCTGACAGAGTAACCTGGTTGTCACATAAATCCTGATTATCGCCCGCTTTAGCACGCGATGGATTATTATTAATGATCGTCACTTTACTTTCTGAAGAACAGCCATCATTTTCAATGGTCCAGGTCAGAATATTTTCACCTTGATCCAGCGCCCTGACAATTGTATAAGGATTGTGAGGATCTTCTATATTAGCGGCTCCTGCTCCCCCTACAATTCCCCAGGTACCTATTCCAGGGTAAGCAACATTGGCTTGTAAAATCGCGGAATCAGCACATAAAACCTGCTCAATTCCAGCATTGGCTTCAATTAAACTATAAGAAATTTCTACATCATCAGAAGCTTTACAGCCATTATTATCCACTGTCCAACGGAAGCGATTGCGTCCTTGACCTAATCCGGTAACAACCGTTGAACGATTTGCCGGATCTTCAATTACACCAGATCCAATAATCAATTCCCATTTACCAATATTCGGAACATCGATCGATCCGGCTGATAAATTTGCCTGATCAACACAAACAATGTCATCATTTCCTGCAAATGCATCGGATGGCTGATTGTTTGTTATTTCAACAATAGAAGTAGACGAACAACTTCCGGAAGTGATCACCCAAGCCAGTTTATTAACACCAGGTGCCAACTTTTTAGCCCAGTTGCCTTCAAAATCCGCAGCACCTTCTACGACTTGCCATTCACCCACACCAAAAGCAGGTGTATTGGGGAATAACTCAATGGAGTCGGTACAAATCACATCATTACGCCCGGCATAAGAATCTGTTGGTAAGTTATTCGTAATTCGAACCGAATCAACTGACTTACAAATGTTCTGTGAAATTTCATATTTTAATACATTGACACCTTTAGATAAACCCCGGACAGTAGTACTTGGATCATCCTTCTTATCGAAGGTACCACTACCACTTATTAAGGTCCAAGCAGGTGTTCCAATCAGCGGTTTATTTGCTTCTAAAACAAATGCATTGTCACATATTTCACGATCCACACCTGCAAAGGCCTCACTCACTGCGTAATTATATATAATCACCGAATCGTGTGGAGACTTATTATTAGTATAATTAATCGTCCATAGGAATACATTCTTTCCTGGGGCCAGGTTAGAGACCTTTGTTTTAGGTTTATTCTTATACTCAAAAATACCCGATCCACTTTTAACCGACCACTCATATAGCCCCAAACCTGGGTCATTGGCATGCAGTTCCGTTTCGTTAGTACACACATTTTGAGTAACACCTGCATCAGGCTCCACAATCTCATCATTGGTCACCACTACTTGATCATACTCCACACACCCATTACTATTCACTGTCCAACGAAACACATTATCACCACGCTGAAGATTAGTGATCTTCGTTGAGGGGTCATGTTCATTGGAAATGGTAGCTCCTCCCTCTATTAAGGTCCATGTCCCTGTTTCACCAGGACCAATTGCCTTCGCTTTCAATTCAGTAGTACCGCCAGTAACAGTAAAATCAGGTCCGGCATTTACCAGTATAGGAGAACTATTGGTTATGAATAAAGTATCCATAGAAATACATGTTCCATTTGAAATCATCCATACCAATCCATTTACACCGTGTTGCACCGCCACATTTGTCGTTGAACTGGCAGCATCACCAATTGTTGCCCCGCCATAGCCAGCCAAAGGTGTCCACATACCCGTCATACCTATAGGAGGTGTATTGGCGTTAACAATCAGATCCTTTTCACATACAATTGTATCGCGCCCAGCATTGACTTCAACTGAAAGATTTTGAACTTCCTGATCAGCTGAAGTGGTACAGCCTTTATGTGTAATATTCCATCTGAATACATTGGTACCACTGCCCAAATTATGCACCGTCGTCTCCGGATTACTCACATCGTCAAATTGACCGGCTCCCTCAACTAAGGTCCAATAACCCACTTCTCCGTTGGATGGATTAATGGAATTTCCTTTTAGCACCGGATCTATTTCACAAATCGGTAATATCCCTTCTGTTATTTCTGCTTTGGTACCGGCATTATTGGTAATAGTAACCGTATGACTACTTGGACAATTATTTTTGGTAAGTGTCCAGATAAATTCGTTGGTGCCTGCAGATAAATCCGAGAATGTCGTTGTGGGTGAATTCCAATCACCAGATATAGCAGATCCTGTGTCAACTTTCCATTGACCGGTAACACTCTTACCTGCAGGAGTTGCATCCATAATCACATCACCTCCGCAGATGGTGCGGTCTACTCCCGCATCCACATCCAGTTTATTATTCCGAATAACCACCTTAGCGGTATTTGAACAAGAAGCTCTGGAAATGGTATATTCCAAAACTGTTTCGCCTTTGGCAATTCCGGTCACATTTATGCTGGCCGAAGATACATCACCTACCAGAGCAGCAGAACCAGAAACAACCTGCCATTTAGCTTTTTCTCCGGCGGCTGTTTGCGGTGCATTACCTGTTAAGGCAATGCTAGTATCACCACAAGGTAAATCAATGGTATCATTAACGATCAACACATGTATAATTTCAGCATTTGTTGAAGCATTGTTTAAGATATCTACTGAAGCAGAACTGATACAAGTATTCCTTTCAATGTTCCAGGTAATGGTACTCACCCCTAGTGGCAGATCATAAACTTCTGTATAACGATTCTCTCCATCAACAATATTGCCCGAAGGAACAACTGTCCAATAACCACGGTCGGTATCTTCCTCTGGAACCTTAGAACCCGAAACCGATACCGATTCGCCGCAAATCACTTGCCTATCAGCAGAGGCACTCACCGGTAATTGATCATTGGTTATAGTCACCAGAGCAGATGCAGAACATCCATTGCCATTGGTCACAGTCCATTCAAAAATATTATCTCCACGTGAAATATTAGAAACAGAAGTCTTAGGATCTGTTCGATCGGCAAAAATCCCTGTCCCTTCATCAGTCACGCGCCAAGCACCAGTCATACCAACAGGTAGAGTTGCATCAAGCGTGATATCAGTTTTACATATACCTTCCTGATTAAACCCAGCATTGGCTATAGGTAAAGCAGATACATTAACAGTTAATGGTTCAGAGGTTGCACTCACGCCACAATCATTCTTAGCGGTTACTAAAATATTTCCACTAAAACCTGAGAATCCATCACTCACTTTCATTTCAACAACAGTACCACTGGCATCTCCCACAATCTCCAGTCCAACCGGCACGCTCCAATCGTAAGATGTGGCATGATCAACAGGATTTATGCGATACACCATTCCTGCATCTCCTTCACATACATTAACAGGACCACTTGGTTTAATAGGTTTTAGTGGTAGAAAATTTGGTGTAACACCTATGTAGGCATAGGCGCCCATTCCACAATCATTTGCCCCTCTAACAGATATCGTTCCACTTGTAAAGTCCTCTTTAAACTTCACTTTAATGGAAGTACCTGCATTTTCAGTAATCTCGCCAAGGGTAGCAGGCACATTCCACTCATAACTTGTTGAGTGATCAATGGCGTCAATCTTATAAGTAGCTGTATCTCCCTGACAAACCACCACAGCACCTGTAATCGGTCCGGCAGCCAGTGGCATATTATTCACCGTAATTTTCACCTTGGAGGTCGGGCTTAACTCCACTTCACAGTTATTACCATCTTTCACCTTTAGCAATTCATATGTGGTCGTTTGAACCGGATTAACCTTTAATTCAAACTTACCGCTTGTCAACGGTGTGGCATTAATTGTACGTGTAATCTCGCCTTCTTTAAAGGTAATGGTATAATCCACACTTCCTGTTGGGAAGGAGAATACTAAAGTAGTTTTTTCACCTTCACAGAGGGTTGTCGGATTTGGAGCTTCGACCGTCATTGTAGCTGAAGGTAATGCATGCACATCAATCGTTACTGA
>JAEINY010000208.1 GCA_016342595.1 Marinilabiliaceae bacterium | reverse complement strand
AGGGTAGATGCTTAATGCCATAACTCAAATAGCCGATGTATGAAGTTTGTTGAAAACTATTTTCTGAATTGCTGTATAAGGATCTTCCCCTTGATAATTTGCAAGCGCTGGCCAATGCACGGGTTCCGGTTATGCACATGATCAGTCTGAAGGATAAGATCGTGCCACCGGAGGAAAATACCTTTAAGCTGATCAACCGGTATCTGCGTCTGGGCGGCATTGCCACAGTGGTGACCTGCGTACAGGAACCGCAGGCCTTGGAAGGCCATCATTTTACCATTGAGACACCCCGTAGAGTAGCTGACTTCATCAAATACCACTCGATTAAAAAAAGTGTGATCAATGCCTCCAATTACCATGAGCTACGAGGTGGACTGATGAATTCACAATTGACCTTTGAGCGCGAGAAGAAAGGGCGGGTCGCTTTCCTGGGGGGGTCCATCACTTATAATCATGGCTGGCGCGATAGTATCTGTGATTACCTGCAGAACCGATTTCCCGAAACCGAATTTGAGTTTATTGAAGCCGGTATTCCATCCATGGGTACCACACCGGCAGCTTTTCGTCTGGAGCGTGATGTGCTGTCGAAGGGCAAGATAGATCTTTTGTTTGAAGAAGCGGCGGTTAATGATGGCGGTAACGGCCGTTCCGATACGGAGCAGATAAGGGCCATGGAAGGTATTGTCAGGCATTTACGGCAAGTCAACCCCTCCGTTGATATCGTGATGATGCATTTTGTGGATCCTGCCAAAATGAAGGATTACAATAAAGGTCTTGAACCGCAGGTTATTGTCAATCATAATAAAGTGGCGGATCATTACCAGATACCGTACATCAATCTGGCCAAAGAAGTGACCGACCGGATTAATAACGGGGAGTTTACCTGGGCCGATGATTTTAAAAATCTCCATCCTTCACCTTTCGGGCAGGGCGTTTATGCGCGGTCGATGCTTCAATTCCTCGATGCTGCCTTTGTTAAATTAGTGAATGCCGACGATAAGATAATGGCCTATGCTTTGCCGGATAAGCTGGATACCCATTGTTATAATAACGGCACATTGCTGAGTATTGAAAAGGCTACTCTAAAAACGGGCTGGTTGGTTGATGAAAACTGGAAACCTAAAGATCAGGCAGGGACACGGGCGAATTACGTGAATGTGCCCATGCTGATTGCCAGGGAGCCGGGAGCTGAACTGAGCCTTTCCTTCGAGGGCAGGGCAGTGGGGATCGCCATTGCTGCGGGGCCGGATGCCGGAAGTATTCAGTATCGGGTGGATAAGGGAGACTGGAAAGCCTTAAGCCTGTTTACCAATTGGAGCCAGCATCTGCATCTGCCATGGTACTATACGTTGGCAGCCGAATTGGAGGATAGTAAGCATCTTCTGGAGTTGCGCATCAGCGATGAGAAAGATGCAAGAAGTGTTGGCAATGCCTGCCGCATCAGATATTTCTATTGCAATCCTTAATATTTAACGCGAAGCAAGGGTTCAAGCGCTTCGGGGTTCAGAATACAAACTAACAATTTGCCATGGGTTTACACAGGGAAATCGCATTTATTACTCAATTGCAATCTTGTTTAGATTCCGACATCAGCAACGTAGTTCGGGACCCACTTCCTGAAGTTGATGAAAAGACAGAAAGCTGTTTGAAGCGTAGCGAGTTCTTTCTGTCTCAGCAACAATGGAGTAGTGGGTGAACGAGTGCTGTAGGCGGCGGACTCTTTGCTTCCTTTCTCGACTGTAGGAGAAAGGAAGAGCCTCCACGGCTTGAGTGGAAAAAAGGATTTAAAAGTATATTTAGGTGATATCATTTTAAAAGCGATTTCCCTGTGGGTTTACACTCATGGCTATTTTTTTACTAATATTATGTATTTTTAAGCCATCAATCTCAGAATAAGCTATGTTTGTGCACAATCAGGCTTGCCCGGATTCAGTTGGTTTAACTGATGATGACGCTTGAGAAGTAATGGAACAGGAAGTATGCCAATAAGAAATCTGCTGAGTAAAGCCATTGTTCTTTGTGTGTTCGTGCTACAGGTGGTATCTGTTCATGGCAGCTCACATCACTATGTAAAGCGAATTGACTATTCTCATGGTCTTTCTGAAAATACGATTTCGTCCTTCGCACAGGATCGCCAGGGCTATATCTGGATAGGTACACGCGAAGGATTGAACAGATATGACGGGTATAGCTGTAAAAGTTATTTTTCTTCAGTGCTGGATAAACACAGTCTGAGATCCTCAAAGATTGAGAAGATTTTTATCGACTCCAAATACGATTTATGGGTCTGCCACAATAAGGGCACCGATCGTTATGTGAAAGAAAAGGATGCCTTTGAGGAGCTGATTATTAATACAGATAAGGGGGCGGTAAAGACTATTTTTGATGTGGCCGAACAATCCGGAATAAAATGGGTTTTAAGCCAGAGTCAGGGATTGATTGGGATCGAGCTGTCATCAAATAAACTGGTGTATCAGTCTGATGTGTCACAGGGCTATCATTTTATGTGCCCTAAGAGTGAGCAGGAGATGTATGTGGGTGGTGGGTATCAGATACATGCTTTTAATACCAGCCAAAATAGCTTTGTGGAACACTTAAACCTTAAGGTAGATGCACCCATCACCGGCTTTTGTAAGTATGCCGGGTGTTTATGGATCAATACCAACAATGGCCTGTTGCTTTATGATGAACAGCAAAAGGTGTTGCTGACACTTGAAAGTTATGCACAGTCATTGGCAAGAGGCGATATCTCCCTGCTTCCTTTACTTCAAGATATAAAAATCACTGCGATGCAGGTGTTGAATGATGAATTATGGATTTCGACTGATGGAAATGGCATTATTATCATCAAGGCAGGGCAGGTGTTTGAAGCCAGACATTTGAAGGATATGGGGATAAATAGGGGGTTGTCAACCAATGCCATTCGTTGTTTATTTACCGATAAGCACCATAATATGTGGATTGGAATGGTGCATAATGGTGTTAATCTCATCTGTTCCGGGCAAAAGAAGTTTTATCATCTGGTATCCGCTGCTTCTGAAAAGGGATTTAATGGTAATTTCTCGGGCTTTGTGGAAGATAAAAATAACACGCTGTGGGCTGCCAGCTTCGATGGTTTATTTCAAATCGACCAGACATCCATGACCTTAAGCAATCAGCTGGCTAAAGGGGCGGTTATTAATGCCATTACACTCGACTGGAAGGGTAATATATATATGGGAACCTATAATCGAGGCTTGCTTAAATACGATAATAGCACCCAGGCGATAACCGGTATATCCACACAACTGCTTCAGCCCGAGAAAACCAGTGTCAACGAGCTGTTAACCGATAGTAAAGGAAATATATGGATCGGCACTTCTTCCAGGTTATATGTCTTGCAAGCCGATGAAGCGAATGCGTTGCAAGATCATTGGCCTCAGATCAGAGGGGTGACTGCTTTGTTGGAAGATAAAAAAGGGAACATCTGGGCAGGTACGGTGAACGGACTCTATTCGATCAATATAAAAACAGGCCAACTGGATGTGTATACGGCTTCCGGACAAGATCCTTTTCGCATAAACAGTGACTGGATTAACTGTTTGTTTGAAGATCCCAAAGGCAATATTTGGGTGGGTACCAATGGCGGAGGTGTTAATTGTATCCGGTCTGGTAATAATGAGGTGTATTACTATAAGAACAGTGCTGATTTAAAGAGTAATATTGTGTATGGCATTGCCCGTGATCATTCCGGATTAATGTGGTTTACAAGCAGTAACGGTATTGTTCGCCTCAATCCGGAAGACGGTTCCATGGATGTGTATGATTACTCTGATGGCATATCAAATACCCAATACATCACCCGGTCCTTGTTCTTATCGCACACCGGTCGAATGTTCTGTGGTGGTGAAAAGGGCATCGATTATTTCTTTCCCAATGAGATAAAGGATCATATCGATCCGCCTGAAGTGATCGTGAATGGTTTTTACCTCGATAATAAGTTATTGGATAGCAAGGCCGGAAATGCGGCTCCGGAGAAGCAAATTTCAGCGGGCGATTCATTAATCCTCCCATATGATCAGTCGTACTTTAATTTTCAGTTTACAGGTATTGAATATGCCAATCCGCAAAAGATACAGTATGCCTACCAGCTGGAGGGATTTAATAACCAATGGACTTATACCAAAGAGCCCGGTATTGTTAATTATGGGCATATTCCACCTGGCCGCTACGCTTTTAAAGTAAAAGCAGCCAATAGTGATGGGTATTGGACAACGGAACCTGCCATTGTAAAGGTGATTGTTAATCCGCCCTTCCGCCAAACGCCGCTGGCCTATGCTTTATGGTTTTTGGGCATAAGTGGTGTCTTATACCTCACTTACCGGTATTTACTTGAGCGTAAACTCTTACAGACCCGTTTGCAGAATGAGCAAAATGAACGCCAGCGAGTCGAAGAATTGAATCAATTGAAACTGCGCCTCTTTACGCATATATCACACGAATTCAGAACACCTCTGTCCTTAATTATTTCACCGGTACAGGAGTTGCTAAAGCGATTTGTGCCAAATGATCAGAGCCATAAGGATCTGACTTTAATTCACGAGAATGCCCGTAAATTACAGGTGTTGGTTAACCAGGTTTTAGAGGTGCGTAAGGTGGAGTCTGGGCGTATACAGATGCAGAAGGAGCAGATTGAGCTGGTGGCCTTTGTACGGTGTAGCTGTGAAGCTTTTCAACATTGGGCCAATCAAAAGAATATCCACCTCTCTTTTTCATCGATGCTGAATGAGCTAAGCTTGCATCTTGACCAGAGCCTGATGGAAAAAGTGATTTATAACCTGCTGTCCAATGCCATTAAGTTCACCGGGGAGGGGGGAACCATTCGGCTTGAACTGGCCATGGTCAATAATCAGTGTCAGCTCACCGTGACAGACTCGGGTATTGGAATAGCCCCGGCTAATCAGCCCCGGCTCTTTGATATGTTTTACCAGGTGAAGGCCACGAACAGAGATCAAGAGACTGGGAGTGGGGTTGGCCTGGCGCTGTGCAAAGAATTGATCGAACTGCATAACGGGCATATCCGTGTAGACAGTGAACCGGGAAAAGGAAGCTGCTTTACCGTTTCCATTCCCGTGCCGGAACAGGCACACACTTCGATCACCTCTCCTGATGCTATAGAAGAAGGCACAGAGCAGTCGCCGGGTATCGCCTATACGGACCATGTAAAACTGTTGCTGGTTGATGACAATGAAGAGCTGAGACATTTTTTGGTTGATAAGTTATCACATCGCTATCAATTGTGGCAAGCCGGCAATGGTGTTGAAGCCCTTGAGATGGCTTTGGAAAAACAGCCTCAACTTATTATTAGTGATGTCATGATGCCACTGATGGATGGCTGGGAGTTTTGTGCGAAGATCAAATCAGATATCCGTACCTCACACATACCTGTTATTTTATTAAGCGCTTTGGGCGATGATGAAAATACTATTAAAGGACTGGATCTGGGAGCCGATGCCTATGTGTCCAAACCGTTTAACCTCGATCATATCCATAGTCTGATTCAAAGTTTGCTTCGTAACCGGCAAGCCATTAAAAAGAGGCTGGGTCTGGAAGCCGGAATAGGGGAGTCCATTGAAGAGAGTGGTCTGACCCAAGTTGATAAAATGTTTCTGAACGAGGTGCAAAAGTGCATTACCCAGAACATGAGTGCACCTGATTTTTCAGTGCAGGTATTAAGTGATCTGGTGGGGATGAGTCGGGTTAACCTTCATGCCAAACTAAAGGCTTTGGCTGACATATCTCCGAGCGACCTCATTATTCAGACACGTTTGAAAGAGGCCATTCAGTTATTAAGGCAGAGAGAGAAACGCATGAGTGAAATAGCCGACCTCACCGGTTTTAGTACGGCTTCACATTTCTCTCGTACTTTTAAAAAGTATTATGGTGCTAGTCCGAGTGAGTTTATAAACGGCAACATCTAATTTTAATATTTTTTCATCTGGTGCAGTATGTTCCAAAATGGAACACACTGAATCTTCCTCTAATTCACTGCTTTCATATATATTCTTTAAATGTTTGGTAATTGCTAGTTGTAGGATGGTCCCGCCTTGCGGGATAAATTGTGAGAGGTGCAGTGACAGTCAATCGACTGTCAGCCATCTATTCGATTGGGCACTGGGCATTGTTAAGTAAGAGAGATGCCAATTCTATTTATATGATCTTTTAATGCATCTTCTTTGATACGGTCATATATAATCAAGTCGAACTTATAAGGAAGATACAATTCGTCTAACTCAATAGATAAATCAAGAATATCATTAAGCAATATATCTTTCCCTTTTAATGCAATATCAATATCCGAACCATTTGAGAAAGTTCCTTTAGCCCTTGAACCAAATAATATAGCATCTTCTATTTTGGGACATTTTTTAATAATCCGTATAATTCTTTCTAAATCATTACTACTTATACCGACTTTCAACTTTCTACTCATCTAATAATGAATTTTGAGAACTTGATTTCTCTTCATCTAATCTAATTCTCAATTCTTGTAATAGAAAAAAGTACTCACTCCTAATTCCTTTAATTATTTCAAGAGCAGTCTCTTCATCATAGGTGTGAGTAGCCAAATTTCGACCTTGATGCATTCTCATCCATCCTTTTCCATTTGAAATATAACCATCTTGAAAACTTTGTTCAATTACCGGCTTAGGTCCAGCTATTTGATTATATCCTTTATCTCGCAACAAGTCTTGAAGTGTCTTCCAACTTAATTCATAAGTATATTCAAATGCTTTAATAAGTCCTTGTTCTTCCATTTCATTCAATTCTTCATGCTCAATAAACTTTGCTAACTGATTGAATGCTTTATTGAAATTTGTGAATCTTTGTTGCCAACGGTTATCCTTATTCATTTTTGCTATAAAATTTATATTTCACAATGTAAAGATATAATTTTCTCAAAATAGCGATTTTCCTTATACCACCGGGTAGCTTACGCCCCCTTAGACCCCTTTCCAGACACACGGATCAGGCACTTTTATCCCGACAGTTATCGGGATCCGGCGAAGGGAAACCCGGCTGTTATTACTGGTAATAAAAGTAGTTATTTGTTTACAATCTTTTGCTAAATATTCCCTCCACTTTGTTCTTTTGTAGAAGCAACCGAACCAACGCTAATCCACTATAATACCCTGCTTTTCGACCTAGCTCCTTTAGAATGAAAAGAAGAAATCCTTTGCAAAAAACATAGCACTTATTGCCCGCGGGATTTATATCAATTAAATATCAAATGGCGCTGGTATAATGCCGATACATAATCAAAGGGCGTTTAGAAGTGAAACGCACTAAAGGCGCATTTTGATTAGTAAACGGTATTAGTTCAACTGAGCCTTCATGACTGGGTGCTGCGCACCGTATGAAGGCCTATTTATTAGCCACGGTTTTTTAATCTTTCATACTGCTCACCACATTTATCAATGATACCTTTTTCATAGTGGATTGCCATTTTAATATTAAAAATTAATTTTTTAAGCACACTTACATCACTCTGTGCAAATTTTTTAGCATCATTATATATTTCATTATTCATTTGGATAATTGCATCTATTGATTTATAGATATATTGTAAACTCATTAAGTTATCAAAACTGTAAGTGGAATTGATGTTACTGCTTTTTAATGTCTCCCAAGCTATTGTTCTCAACTCCATCTGTTCAAGTGTGAAGCCTAAATTTAAATCCATATTGGTGTATCTGTAATTCCCATTATCAATTTTAATCGAGTCTAAGGTGTATATAATACCGGGATGTTTTGTTTTAAATTTAGACATATTTTCTACAGATGTTACAATGCTTCTTTCACTTGTCAAACAATCGGTAAAAAAAATGTATGTTTCAAGCATTACTTCATAATGTTTTACGGATTTCTGTAACTTTTCTTTATTCGCATTGACTTCCTGCAGAATATTTTCAGTTGCGATTTCCTTCTGTTTTTTTTGTTTTCTTGATGTATTCCATTCGTTTAAGTAAAGCGCAAGGAATACTCCTAATAATGTTGCTATAAGAGTTACTATGCCGTCACCCTTCCAGAAATGTATTTTTCTCATAATTTTATTTTATTCCTTTATAATACCAAAATTAAACAAATATTTATTCCTTATTTATGTATCAGTTTTTGGATTGGACAGTTGCAGTTCTAAAATCCTGACTAACGGTAAAATTAGTCATTTTTATTCTGTATTCTTTTATTCACAATGGTTCCCCAATAATCAGGCTGTTCAAAACGCTGATGAAAGTTGTATATTTTATCGTTAGCAGCAGGATTTAATCAGCTCTGGAGGAATAGACATATTCATTTGAAATTTATTCTGGATGTGCCTTTAGCTGAATTGGAGGGAAGCAGAATTGAAAATCAGCGAAGCTAATTCATAAGCTCCTATTAGAACTGACCTGCGAATAAACCGACCAACAAATCACGCCGATTAGACGTGATGTGTTATTGACTTCGTCGATTTTTCAATTCCCGATGAATTAGTGAACCGCTGTGTATGTTCCTGATATTCAAATATCCAGAGGGCATTTGGATTGAAAGAAAAGAGCGTAGCGCCCGTATCCGCCACCTGGCGGATGGTCCCGCCTCGGGATAAATTATGAAAGGTGCACTGGCAGTCAATCGGCTGTCAGACACCTATTCGATTGTTATGCTGGTGCTCCCTTCAAGCCTCATCAGTTTCAAGTTTAGCGCTACTCTTTATTTCTCTATCATACCGCACTAAAGTTGCTTATAAATAAGGTTGGATTATTCCACTTGTATTAAATCATCCGGTTTCCATGTTTTATTAAACCAAGGTTCAGTAGGTCCGTAGAGCCTTATTAACACACAGAATCCTTTTTCAGGAATTGTTTGTATCCAGTTTCCTTTGTGGCCTTTTGGCGGCTCTGGACTAAACCAAATTGTATATGAACCATCATTATTTGGTTTAACGTCTGGATTCAAATTGTCTAAACCAGCAAATTTCTGGTCAGTTTCGAGCATAGAACGGTGCTGTGTTGAATAGACCATAAATGACCAAAAATCCTTAGCTGGAATTGGAGCAGGCATGGTAACTTTATATGTTTTACTTCCATCTAAATATTTTGCTTCCGAATCATGCGCTGTAAAAGCATATACCGACCCTGTTCCCGGTTTAGGTGTGGCCATTGCTGGTGTAATTCCTGTCGCCATATAGTGAAACATAACTCTGTCGTTTAAAACCATTTCTCCGTTATTAATGAAGTCATATTCTCCTGAAAAAGAAGTATACCATTGTCTGTCTTCATAAAAATAAGCGTCTTTATTTCGAGGTCTAAATGATATTGAACGCGCTGATGCATTACCAATTGCCACAGCTTCTTCTAAAAGCTTCTTTGTATGATTATCAGGATTGAACTTTTCTCCTTTTTTTATCCCAATAGCAGCAAACGTTCCCAACAACTCTTTATTAAATGCATCAGCTGGTTCATACTGAATTACAGAATTCAATTCTTCAAAAAAGTCATAATTTACAGCATGGATTGTATTCATTTGTTTACCTGACAAGTCAGTAAATACTTGCTTAGATTTATTTTCAGCTTCAGATAAAGGGTAACAATTAAATGTTTGTCGAAACATCTCCATTGCCTGTTTTTGTTCGTTGTTTTTTGCAACCAAGCGTAAAAGAAACCAGTGACGATATGTTTTTGAATTAACTGTAATATATCCTTCAGGTATATCGCCTTTATAATTTGGTCCTACAAATAAATATTTACCTCCTTCTCCTTTATCCATTCCTGTCAATCCAATATCAGCAACAAATCTAAAAAAGGCATCATTAACAAAACCTAAAACAGGCTGAGCTATTTCCAAAACAACTGGTCCGTTTTTCAAATCAATTTCACCAACAATATATGGGGTCGTGGAGTTGGCAGTTAAAAACAGAGTTCTGGCATCCATTAAATCTTCATAAGTTGCTACATCGCCCGGTTGAATACCCGCATCTTTTAAGCCTTCCAGCATAGCATAGAGCGATACTGCAGGCATACCATCCAGAAAAGCTTGTACACCTCTTGAAACAGTCAAAAAATCATAGGTTTTATTTACAGTTTCTTCATCGGGTAAACCATCGGTGAACTTTAAGGTTCCAAGTAAGTTTGTTTCTACTTCGTTGGGAGTGAGCAAGGACGATGGTACATTGGCAGAATATTTATACTCTTTTTCTTGTGAGAATGAGTTTGTTGCTAGAAAAAACGAAAAAAAAAGTGCTATATATTTGAATTTCATAATTGTTTGAGTTGAGAGTTTAGAGGATTATTATTCTTCTAATACGGGTAATGGCATTTTCCAATCACCTGATATTAATTCTTCTTTAGGTAAATAATAACGAATGGTTAAATCGAATTTACCAGCTGGTACTTCAATGCAATTTATATCGTTATCAGTGCATTTGGTTTTAAACGTAAAGGTAAAGGTTCCATTTTCATTTTTCACTGCACTGGTGTTATTTATATGATAACGATTGGCTTCATTTGGATGAAAGAAACCACCACGTTCGGTATCATATGCAGTAACCGACCAAAATGCATCAACGGGTGGTTCTTCTGTTGTAATGGTATAAGTTCCTTTAGTCCCATTTAATTCGTTGCCATTTTTATCAGCAAACATCATTTGATAGGTACTGTGTTCGGCAACCGGGCCACCCCAACCACCTTTAGTTCCGGCAGCTAAATTAAGGTATGATACCTGGTCAGGAACCTGCTCTGGAGAAGCTGCCAATTCTTTGAAAGGCACATTTGCAAAAACAGAATCCATCAATTCGTTTGCCCTGTTAGCCACACTATCATCGAATGCGCTTAATAAGTCGAGCTTTGGAAACTCTTTTATCTCTGGACCCGAAATACTTAGTCCATTAAATACTTTTTTTGCTGTTTCAACATCCTTCGGGTTATTTAAATCTTTGACTTCTACTCGTGTAATTACAGCGACAATTAATGACGGCGACTCTATAGCGTTTTTACCATTAAGTTCTTGAGGTTTTTCTCCATAGTATAAGTAGAAATCTCCAATAGGATTAATGATATTATGAAAATTACAGTTTTTTTCATCAACCAATTGAAATGATGAAAATCGACTTGAATCACTATAGGTAGAACTAAGCTTAACAGCCCCTTCAGACAGATAAATAAAACCTCCGGTATAATAGGTGTCATTATTCATTCGACAGCAATTCAGAAAATAGTTTTCAACAAACTTCATACATCGGCTATTTGAGTTATGGCATTAAGCATCTACCCT
>JAEINY010000207.1 GCA_016342595.1 Marinilabiliaceae bacterium | reverse complement strand
TGTAATGGCCGATGTTTTACTTTTAATTTTAATCGTCTGCGGCGCGATACTGTTGGTCGTTTTTACTTCAATGCGCCACGTACCGTTATTATCTGCCTCAGTATTCAATGCCCGTTTCAACCAGGAGGCCTTAATCGTAACTTTCTCTTTGGCGTCGGCCCAGCCCCATAACTCAATAGTGGTATTGCGCTGCAAAACCATATTGGAAGATACAATGGCCGGAAGTTTAACCGTTGCTTTAATAGATTGAAGAAATAGCAGACTAAATGTTGCTAACAGGATCATTAATGATATGCGTCTCATTTTCTATAATTTATATGTTCCTCTTAAATATTGTTCTTTCTTTTCTATACAATAGGCTATAAAACTAGCTATTAGAAATACATTACTCATTTTTTTACGGAATTAAATTGCAATAGGCTATATCACAGTTAAAGGGTAATTCTGAAAGGATTGAATTTGAATAACCACGGGTGAAACCCGTGGGACAAACGATCCAGACACTACAACCCAGAATGGGTTGAATAAACCAACCACTAATTGTGCCATAGCCTTGCAACAAGCGTAATTACAATTTATCAAGCATGACCTTCCTGAAATCAATCGGATAGCCTTCATATAGCAATAATAGTATTCTTAATAAGATTCTTCACTAACTGAATGATTTAGCTCTTTTCTAATTTGTGAGTGATTGTTTTGTTATTCCCAACAAATCCACATACCTTTTGTTAAACAATTGCTCAATAAGCGAATAAGAGGTTGTGTAGGCTTTCTGTGATTTCATCTACTAAGGTTAAAACCTAAAAATAAGGTTTAAATGATAATCAAAAGATCATATTTTTTAAATGCAAACCTTAGTAGTGCATGATAACCGACTGCCAAATACCTTATTACCTTATTTTAATATAAATCAATCGGCAATTAGAATACAGCCAAGAAGTTTTGCCTATTCCGGCGCATGGAGCCGGCTGCGGTTATCGTCTCATTGCTTGCGCCGGTTTTTACGTGCCATCCTGTTATCATAGGGCTCCGCTGCGCTGCACCCTATGCTGTTACCTTGCGCTCTTTCAGAGCTAAAAAAAGTAAACCCAAAAGACCGCCACTCAATTGCAATATACGCTATTGCAATTAGGCGGTTCGCACCTTGGTTGGCAGATGGCAATATGGAGGATTTCATTAAAGAATTAATAAGCACTCTAAAATTCGATTTACACCAACATTATTGCCGGCCCTCCTTCCAGATGAGCCGCACTCCTTGCAATGAGTGGCTATCCTGTTGCAATGCCCCCTCATACTGCTGCAAAGAGTATCCCTGTAGCTGCAAAGGCGGGTCATGTCCCTGCAAAAAGAGGTTATCCGCTTGCAATGACATCCCCATGATGCTGCAAAGAGTACACAGGTAGCTGCAAAGGCGGGTCATATCCCTGCAAAAAGAGGTTATCCGCTTGCAATGACACCCCCATATTGCTGCAAAGCGTCCTCCTGTGGCTGCAAAGGCGGGTCATGGCCCTGCAAAAAGAGGTTCCCCGGCTTGCAAGCTGATCAGCCACTAAGGAATTGTGACGGAATAACCTGACTGTATTTGTGTGTTTTTAAAAAAAAGATGTGTTACACGGAGAACACAAAGTTCAGGAAAAGGAAATGGTCACAGAGCCTTTAGAATTTAATATAGAAAAAAATCAAAACTTGTTTTTGAACAACACAGCACTAAAGTCATCAGTTTATTTTGGAACGAAGACTAAAGGAGCGGATAGAAATAACTTTTAATTATAGATACGAGTTTCGTTGAGAATGGATCATAATTTCGGAAAGGCTGAAGGCCTTTGACAACATAGCTTGGGGCACCGCCCCAAGTATAATATAAGTGGTGGGGTCATCACCCTGAATGGGTGAGACAATACGATTTGTTTGTTGTTTGTTTCAGACCTTCAGTCTGATAAGTTCTGCATTGCAATAAACTTGGGGCGATGCCCCAAGCTTCGATGTCTCAGGCTTTCAGCCTGTTCTTTATATTTTTCAATTATTAACTGGATGCCATTGCCAATGGAACTACACGATATCACCCAATAAATATTAAAAGTAATTTCTTTGCAGTTACTAAAAAAGGGTGACTCTATCAATTGAGCCACCCTTCTGTATGGTATTTTTAAAGAACGATTATCCCAACAACACCTTCACCATGGCCGAGATTTCCTTGCCTTCGGCACGACCAGCCAATTCTTTGGAAGCCATGCCCATCACTTTACCCATCTCTTTCATCGATGTAGCTCCCGCTTTTTCGATGATGGCTTTCACAGCTGTTTCCAACTCTTCTTTACTCAATTGAGCCGGTAAATAATTTTTGATGGCTTCTATTTCTTCCATCTCTTTTTCAGCCAGATCTTCACGATTTTGTGAATTAAAAAGCTCCGCGGCATCCTTACGCTGCTTCACCATCTTTTGAATGATACGAATGATATCCTCATCGCTCACTTCATCACCGGCACCTTTAGCTGTTTTGGCTTCGATGATCTCTTTTTTCACCCCTCTCAAAGCCTCTAAACGCACCCGCGCTTTAGCTTTCATGGCTTCTTTAATATCGTTATTTATTTGATCTTCTAATTTCATATCTGAACTTATTATTAGTCTACATTATCGTGCAAATAGGGATTATCCCGGCTGATGGACGGACCGTTCTTACCATCATCTGACAAGGAAAAGCGACTCACTTTATTCTCTTCGGGTTCCTGTTCCTTCTTATTGGCAATAGATAAATTCTTGCGTTTATAAGCCGGTACATTCTCCAACTGTTCAATCAAGCGTTCATCTTCAATCTCTTCCTGATTGACCTGTGCCTTATAATAGCTTGAGCCCGATGTTGAGGGTACCTGATCATCCCAATTAAATTGTGCCGGATTAAAATGTTCTACTTCTGACCGTCGGTTAGAAGGTGGCACAATAGGCTGATAAAACCGATCAATCCGCTCTTCTTTTTCCCGATCCAAGAGCTCAAAATCAACCACCCGTCCTCGCTCCTCCGGTGGTTCAGCAGCGGGCCGGGTATTGGTTTTCAGACCAGTATCGGTTTTGATCACTTCCACATTTTCATCCAGCGAAAAGCGTGTCACCTCTTTTTTAGGTTTGTTATTGATATCAATCAATTGACCGGATGCAAATCCTGTGGCAATAATGGTCACACACACCTGACTTTGCAAGGATTCATCGTTTCCCGTACCCCAAATAATGGAAGCACTATCGCCCACGGTCTCCTGCACATAATCCGTAATTTCACCGACTTCATCCATGGTAATCTCATCCACTCCGGATGTGATATTGAGCAAAATATTTTTAGCCCCTTGAATGGCATTATTATTCAACAACGGGGATTCTAAAGCGGCCTGAATGGCATCAATGGCCCGTTTCTCACCATCGGCCGTGGCTGATCCCATGATGGCTACACCACTATCTTTCATGACGGTTTGCACATCGGCAAAATCCACGTTGATATAGCCATGCACGGTAATAATTTCAGCAATTCCTTTGGCCGCCATGGATAACACATCATCAGCCCGGGAGAAGGCGTTGGATAATTTCAGATCACCAAACATCTCACGTAGCTTTTCATTATTGATAATCAATAACGAATCCACGTTGCGCTCCATCTCGGCAATCCCATCCAGAGCCTGATTGATGCGTAATTTTCCTTCGAAACGAAACGGAATGGTGACGATGCCAACCGTCAGGATACCCATCTCCTTGGCTGTTTTAGCAATAATAGGCGCGGCCCCTGTTCCGGTCCCCCCCCCCATTCCTGCTGTCACAAACACCATGCGGGTATTGTCTTCCAGCACTTTAACAATGTCTTCCAGGTTTTCGATGGCCGATTCGCGTCCACGATCCGGCCGATTACCGGCCCCCCGGCCTTCGGTCAAGGATTCACCCAATTGTATTTTAACCGGTACCGGACTACTTTCCAAAGCTTGCGCATCGGTATTACAGACCACAAAATTGACATCTTTAATGCCTTGATTGTACATGTAATTAACGGCATTGCTGCCTCCGCCACCAACTCCTATTACCTTTATAATGGACGACCTATCCTTTGGTATTTCAAAACTCATCAAGTCTTCAGTCATATCCTTTCTGTTTTTCCCCTCAGTTCTACATTTCTACATCGCGTTCATCAAAGATGCCAGCGATACTCTTTTTCAATGATCCAAATAAGTCACCTGTAATGTAATCCATCTTCTCCCGTTTGTGTTTATCCTTTTTAGGAGCAGGCTTACGTGGTTCAACCGGTGTTTCTAATGCTTGATTTTGTGGCTCCACTTCACCAAACAACTGGGGTTCGATGAGTTTGCGGACTGGCCGGTCTTGCGCACTCATCAATAAGCCCACACTGGTGGCATACATCGGCATGTGCGCTTCCGCCGGAATATTCCCGGTCAGAGACTTATCCGGTAAGCCCACACGTACATCCAAACCGGTGCGGTACTTGATTAACTGCGGTAGATTCTTAAGCAATGCGCCCCCCCCGGTCAACACCAAACCCGCTCCTACTTTATCATAATGACCCGAACTTTCGATTTGGAAGGTGACGTAGTCGATAATCTCTTCCATGCGCGCCTGAATGATATAGGCCAGGCTTTTAAAGGATATTTCTTTGGGCTCCCAACCGGCAATACCCGGAATGGTCACCACCATGTCCTCACGGGCCATATCCCCCATGGCGGATCCAAACTGTACTTTCAGCGATTCGGCCTGTTTATATAATACCGAGCATCCTTCTTTAATATCAGATGTTACCACATTGCCACCAAATGGGATAACGGCTGTATGCCGAATGATGCCATCGTAAAAGACCGCGACATCAGTGGTTCCTCCACCTATATCCACCAAAACCACCCCGGCTTCTTTTTCTTCATCGGTCAACACACTTTTTGAGGAAGCCAAAGGTTCAAGTATCAAGTCGTTTAATTGAAGCCCTACTCGTCGAATGCATTTCTCAATATTTTTAACCGAAGCGATACGTCCCAATACAATGTGGAAGTTCCCTTCCAATCGCCGACCCGACATACCCACCGGATGCTTCACGCCCATTTCATTATCCACAATGTAATCCTGTGGAATCACATGCATGATTTTCTCACCGGCTTCAACCGGTATCTTATAATTATCATCAAAGAGATGATCAACATCTTCCTGGGTAATTTCATACCCTTTTTCAATAAAACGATAGCCTCGATTGCGCAGACTCTTAATGTGCTGACCGGCAATGCCGACATACACATCCGAAAGCTTCAAGTCCAGCTTTTCTTCGATGCGTGACACGACTTGTGTGACCGCAGCAACAGTTTCATCAATATTCAGCACGACCCCTCTCTTAACACCAGATGAGGGCACATGCTCCATTCCCAGCATTTCCAACGTACCACTTTCAGTCGTACGTCCTACAATGGCCACTATTTTAGTAGTGCCAATGTCGATAGCTGCTATTATTTTGGATTCGTGGCTCATAACTATCCTTTTGTGCAAACGACTTGTCCTTTATATTTTAAGTTGACTTTTTTATACAAATTCCATTCACGGGCATCCCACCCCTGATTATACAAAGCCCGCAAATTGCGAAACTTCTCTTCCATTCTTTCTAACCCCCCAAATTCAATGAGGTGATCACCCACTCGAGGTACTAAAATCAGTTCCCCTTGTTCATTGACGTACACCTGCTCGATTTGTGCCTTCCAAAATTGATCCTCATAAATCATTTTTGAAATCCGCATCAATCCATCTGTCTCTTTTAAGCGCCCGATGTACCCGGCTGCCACCAATATGTGGGCCGAATAATTTCGGAAGACGGGCATTTTTTGACCATTCATATCCAGATAAAAGGATTCATTGGCATCAAATACCCGGACCAATGGTTCGCGTTGGGTCACATCCACATGCAGTGAACCGCCATAGGTGAAATAAACTTCACAATTGTTAACTGCCGGATGTTTCTCAAAAAACACTTCCATCTCCTCGGTATTGATCTCTTTCACCTTCCGGCCCAAAATACCCGGATATTTTTCCAATACCAATGTACGTATCTCCCCTGGTGTGATAAACCGGTTCTCCACGCTGTCGCAGATCGATGACGAAATCACGCCGCACACCACCTTATCTTTCCCAATCGAAATGAATGAAAAGATAAGCGGGAAGTACAACACGACCACCGACACCCATGCTATTTTCTTTAATCGCCTCATTTTCTTAACACAACAGACTTATCCCGTTTAAATATAGTTTTTCCTTTTGTATTAACACTTATGTATGATGAAATATTTATTAACATTTTGCTGAACACCGGCTATTACTTGATAAATAATTCTAATTCAACGGCCAACGCCGGCACAATTTTATCAATATCACCTGCACCCAATGTTAACAAAACTTCCGGCTTTGATACCTTCACCTTATCCATCAGATCCTCCTTTGAAACAATTTCCACTTGTTTCAATTGCATTTTTTCCCGAATGATGTCCGCGCTCACCCCTTCAATGGGTAACTCCCTGGCCGGATAAATATCCAGCAAAAACACCTGATCGGCCACATCCAAAGCCGCTGCAAAACCGGCTGCAAAATCCCGCGTACGGGTATACAGATGCGGTTGAAATACCACTGAAATTTTACGATCCGGATAAATATCTTTCACCGAAGCCAGTATCGCATTAATTTCCTCAGGGTGATGCGCATAATCATCGATCATCACCAGCTTTTCGGTTTTTATTTTATATTCGAAACGCCGGCGAATGCCCTTGAACCCGGCTAAGGAATTTCGTATTTCCTCTTCATCCACCTCACCTAATAAAGCCAATGCGATGGCACCAATGGCATTCTCCACATTCACCAATCCAGGAATACCCAGTTTCAGTTTCCGGATTTTACCAAAGGGTGAGATCACATCAAACTGATAGAGCCCATCGATGAGCTTAATATTAGTCGCATAAAAATCACTCTCACCCTCCAATGAATAAGTGAATAACTCCACATCCTCATCCACTTCATCCAATGGCAAACCGGCTTTATATACCAGTGCACCGCCAGGCTGTATCTTTTGCACAAACTGATTGAAAGCGGCTTTCACCTGTTGTTCATCCCCATAGATATCCAGATGATCGGCATCCATGGCTGAAATCAATGCAAAATGAGGTTTTAAATGCAAAAAGGAACGATCAAACTCATCTGCTTCCAACACCACATAAGGTGAATGATGACTGTGCAAAAAATTAGTCTTATAATTGTTGGAAATACCCCCCAAAAAGGCACTGCATCCTACTTCTGATTCCGTATACAGATGCGCCGTCATGGTGGATATGGTAGTTTTACCATGGGTGCCGGCCACGCACACACCATTGTTTTTCTGCGTTAACAACCCGAGTACCTCAGCCCGCTTCCGGATGGTAAATCCGTTGCTTCGAAAATACTGCCATTCACTATGATCATCCGCAATAGCCGGTGTATACACAATCAACGCCGACGATTTATCCCGGTAGCACAAGGCAATTTTATTCCGGTCATCGGTATAATGAATGGCAATGCCTTCCTGCTCCAACTCCTTTGTCAGCACCGTGGACGTGCGGTCGTAACCCGCCACATTCTTCCCTTCAAACTTGAAAAAACGCGCAAGGGCACTCATCCCAATCCCACCAATGCCAATAAAATAAACACTCTTAATATCATTCATCTGCATCATTTCGATGACTCTTTAATCAATTTAATAACTTCTTGTGCAATGTCACGTGCTGCATCCGGCCGGGCAAACTGTCGAATATTTGCAGATAAACCAGCCAGCTGATTGTCATCTTTCAACAATTCCGTAGCCGTAGCTATAATGGCTGCGACATCGGCATCCTTCAAAAGCTTAGCTGCCCCTTTTTCAACCAAGGCCATGGCATTTTTTGTCTGATGATCTTCCGACACATTGGGTGATGGCACAAACAAGGTTGCTTTACCCAAAATGGCCAATTCAGAGATAGAACTGGCTCCGGCTCTTGAAACGACTAAATCCGCCATGGAAAATGCCATGTCCATCCGGCTGATAAAATCAGTGACGATGACGCGTTTGGCAACAGCCGCCGGCAATTTCGATTTCATCTCCTCAAAATAGAAACGCCCCGTCTGCCAAATGATTTGTACATCATCGGTCAACTCCTTCAACCCGGCTAATACGCCTTGATTAACTGATCTAGCGCCCAGACTTCCTCCAATCACCAGAATGGTTTTCTTAGTGGCATCCAAGCCCCAAAATTGAGCCGCATCCGCTTTACTGATATCACATAACAGGTCGTTACGCACCGGATTACCCGTGACTAATATCTTTTGCGCCGGAAAGAAGCGCTCCATTTGATCATAGGCGACACAAATCTTTGCTGACTTTTGGGCCAACAAGCGATTGGTGACACCGGGATATGAATTTTGCTCCTGCAATAAACAGGGAATCCCTGATTGCGACGCAATGCGCAACACCGGTCCACTGGCATAACCGCCCACTCCCACTGCGACCTGTGGTTTAAACTTTTTGATTACCCCCCTGGCCTTCATCAGGCTGGCCATTAACTTAAAGGGAAACAGCAGGTTTCTGGCAGTTAACTTGCGATGAAAACCTGCTACCGGTAATCCTACAATTTCGAACCCTGCGGCTGGCACTTTCTCCATCTCCATCTTGCCTTTAGCCCCCACAAAAAGAAGCTGCGCCTCGGGATAGATTTCCTTGATGGCTTTGGCGATTGAAATAGCCGGAAAGATATGGCCTCCCGTTCCGCCTCCACTGATTATGATTCTTGGCTCTTTCATGACACTGCGGTTTCTTTTGTTAAAGCAGCTTCTTTCTCTTCTATATTATGACGGCTGACGCTTAAAATAGCTCCAAACGCAGCACATGTAAACAATATGGATGTTCCTCCCATGCTCACCAAAGGCAAGGGTTGCCCCGTCACCGGAAAAATACCAACGGCTACCCCCATATTGATAAAAGCCTGAAAGACGAGCATTAGTGTAAGCCCAATCACCAACAAAGCCGGAAAGGTCCGGGAACTGGCCCTGACAATCACGCCGGCCCTGAACAGCAGAATAAGATAGGCCAACAATATTACCAGCGCCCCCCACACTCCAAATTCTTCCACAATGATGGCGTACACAAAATCACTATAAGGGTGTGGTAAGAAATAACGTTGTTGACTGTTACCCGGGCCTTTTCCCACAAAGCCTCCGGTAGCAATGGCCATTTTAGAACTCTCCGCCTGACTGTAGTACCCTTTGTCTTCCTCTACTACATCATCATCACTGCTGAAGTTCTCAATCCGTGCTTTCCAGGTTTCCGCCCGGTGAAAAACCGGCACATAAGACGACAACCAGATCACCATGGCCAATCCTAAAACACAGGTTAAAATAGTACCAAAAATATATTTCAAAGGCACCCGCCCAATAAACATCACCACCAGACTGGTCCCTCCAATCAGGGCCGAAGTGGAAAAATCCTCGGTAAAAATTAAACCACATACAACCATCACATGTATGATAATGGGTTTAAACCCCTTGCCGGCAGACTCACCATCAGCCTGAAATTGCGCCAACACTTTAGCGATGTAAACCATCAGGGCTAATTTAGCCAATTCAGAAGGCTGAAACCGGATACCCACAACAGGCACTGTTAACCAACGACTGGCTTGATTCAAACTTACTCCTGTGACTAAAGTGATCAATAATAATAAAATAGACAAATAGAGTAATAGCACCGAAAAACGGGCAAACAATTTATAAGGCATATTGTGAACAAACACAATAACGCCTAATCCGGTGAGTAAAAAACCGGCATGCCTGAACAGGTAATAAACCGAATTTCCATCCTGATGTTTATAGGCCAGATTTCCGGTGGCACTGTACACCACCAGGCCTGAAAACAAGGCCAGGGCCACTATCACCATCCAGATAATGCGGTCGCCTTTAATATATTTTTTGAATGTTTCATTCATCCAGTCAATCTCCTATAAATTCCTGACACATTCTTTAAATTGATCCCCCCGTTGCATGTAGTTTTTGAACAGATCAAAACTGGCACATGCGGGTGATAACAATACTACATCCCCCTTTTCACCCAGGTGATAAGCAGTGTTCACCGCCTCTTCCATAGATGTTGTTTCCACAACCGTAGAAATACTATCTTTAAAATTCTCCACCAGCTTCACATTATCCTTACCCAAACAGATCAACGCTTTTACTTTCTCAGCCGCCAACTCTTTCAACTCCGAGTAATCATTTCCTTTATCAACACCCCCGGCAATCCAGATAACCTTTTTATCCATACACTCCAGTGCATACCAGGTAGAATTCACATTGGTGGCTTTAGAATCGTTGATGAATTCAATATTCCGCACGGCTGATACTCTTTCCAATCGATGTTCAACCCCTTTAAAACTGGTCAGGCTATCACGAATGAATTTCTTCCGTATTTTTAAAACATTTGCTACAATGCTTGCAGCCATGGAATTGTATAAGTTATGTCTCCCTTTCAGCGACAACTCCTTCAATAATATTCCCATGCTCTCCTGGTTATGATTGATTATCAACTCATCGACAGTAGAATAAGCGCCCTGTTTCAACACCTCTGTTTGTGTGAACGGAATCAGATCTGCTTGCAGTATCCTTTTCCGAAGCTCATTTACTATAATTTCATCATCCTGACAATAGATGAATACATCATCAGCCGTTTGATTTTGTACAATGCGGAATTTACTATCCACGTAATTCTGCATGTTATAGTCGTACCTATCCAGATGATCAGGCGTAATGTTCATCAAAACGGCAATGTCCGCTTTGAAATCATACATTCCATCCAACTGGAAACTACTTAATTCAATGACATACCACTCCGGCTCCCCACCAGTAGCTACCTGACGCGCAAAACTGGTTCCTACATTACCGGCTAATTGCACCTTAACACCGGCATTTTGCAACAAATGATGAATCAACAAGGTTGTTGTGGTTTTACCATTACTTCCGGTGATACAGATTGTTTTGGCGGACGAATAGTAGCCTGCGAATTCAATCTCCGAAACCACTGGGGTCCCATTCTGACGTAAGGCGACGACTAATCCGGCTTCATCGGGAATACCCGGGCTTTTCACCACTTTATCAGCTGCCAGAATAAGCTCCCGGGTATGGCCTTTCTCTTCATAGTCCACACCCGCCTCTTTCAGCTCTTTCTTATACTGCGGTGCAATAACGCCCATGTCAGACACAAATACCTGCCATTCTTTTTGAATGCCCAGTAAAGCGGCGCCAACTCCACTTTCTCCTGCTCCTAAAACAACCAGTTTCTTCATGATGTGCCCTAGCGGATTTTAAGTGTTACAATGGTTAATACAGCCAGAATAATTCCCATGATCCAAAAACG
>JAEINY010000206.1 GCA_016342595.1 Marinilabiliaceae bacterium | reverse complement strand
TAAGTCCGACAGGCTGCTAGCCTATCACCTGATGGAAAAAGAAACAGAAATGATTCTGGTTTGCATTCGATTTTTAAAGCCGATTGGGTTTGGGAAACGGACAGAAGGGGCAAATTCACTTATGCCTCGCAAGCAGCAAAGTCTGTTTTAGGCTATGAACCACATGAGCTAATCGGTCGGTTTATTTATGAATTGATGCCCGGCAATATCACCCCTCCAATAAAAAAGATGATTTTAGAATGGAATCATAAACCCAAATCATTTGAGGATTTTAAATATCAAATGATTGGTAAGGACGGACGTGTCGTTTACCTTATTACCAATGGCGTTCCACTTTACGATACCCATAATATCTTCTCTGGTTTCCGTGGATTAAGCAAAGATATTACAGACCTGCAACGCTCCGGCAATGATACCACTGACATTGAACTGCGCTTAATTGAGACCGAATTATTTCTTAGGCAATGTCAATTTTTGGCTACCATCGGTCACTGGAAATTTAATCTACAGACCAAGCAACTTTATTGGTCAGAAGTCTTATATCGAATTTTTAGTGTTTCGCAGGAAGAATTTACGCCGACTTATGAAAATCGTTTGGAACTGATTCATCCCGAAGATAGAAACCGGGTTCTGCATGCCTATCAGCGACATATCATCGAGCATGAAGCATATAATATCCGGTACCGCCTAATGATCCCTAACCGGGCCATGAAACATGTTCAGGAAACCTGCGAGACGCATTTTGATTCACACAATCGACCGCTCTACTCATTAGGGACAGTGAGAGACATTAGCAGCCAGGTTTTTACCTTAAGAAAATTACAAGAGAGCGAGTTTAAGTATGATGATTTGTATGAAAACTCTGTTGTGGGCTACTACCGGACCACTTTAGAGGGCAAAATAACTATGATCAATCCTACTCTTGTGGAAATGCTTGGTTACTCTTCAGCTGAAGAATTGAAACAGATTCAATTAAACGATACTTGCTTTGACAAAAGTAAACCCCGTTCAGCTTTTTTGGAACAAATTGAACAAACCGGTAAAGTCATTGATCTGGAAGCGATCTGGAAACGGAAGGACGGCTCCAGACTCTATGTTTCGGAAAGTGCCCGCGCTATCTATAATGATGAAGGTGAAATACAATACTTTGACGGCACAGTGGTGGATATTACAACTCGAAAAGAAGCACAGGAAGCCGTGGCTATCAGTGATATGCTTTACAAATCACTTTTTGATGCCGCTAACGATGCTATATTCATTATGAAAGATGATCACTTCATTGATTGTAATGAAAAAACACTTGAGATATTTGCTTGCACCAAACTTCAAATCCTCAACCAGTCTCCTTACAAATTTTCACCGCCTCACCAACCAGATGGAACTGACTCGAAAGAAAAGGCCTTACAGAAAATTAATGCCGCCTTAAACGGAATACCTCAATCTTATGAATGGAAACATCAAAAATATGATGAGACACCCTTTGATGCCGAAGTGAGCCTGAACAAATTGGAATTATCATCAGGTATCTACTTACAAGCGATTGTACGAGACATTAGCGATCGGAAAAATCAAGAAGCCAAAATCAAAAAACTCAATAAAAAACTTGAACTGGAGGTTAAAAATCGAACCCAGGCTCTTCAGCTCAGCGAACAAAAATTTAATGATATTTCCGGCTTATTGCCAGGTATTGTATTCGAGATTGATTTAAAAGGAAAATTTACTTTCATCAATAAGTATGGATTAGAGTTATTAGGATTCTCTTTACATGAGTTGAGTTCTGGTATTAATATACTGGAAGTGATTCCGGGCAAATATCATAAACAACTAAAAGAATGCCTATCGCAACGCATAAATGGCATCAGACCTCTTACCAACGAATATCATATACTGAATCAATCAGGCAATGAACTCCCAATTCTCATTCACTCATTGGTCGTGTTAATCAATGAACAGCCCATTGGAATACGTGGAATAATGGTTGAAAAAGCCATGTGTAAGGCCACGAATTAATCCGCTATCTATCTTCAATCCATGAATCACTCACAGTAAAAAATACCTGAGGTAAAGATAAAAAGAGGCCATCACCACAGAAACAAACATCATGGGCAATCCTATTTTGAGATAAGCCACAAAACGTAATGGATAATCTGTCTTTTGAGAAAAACCTGCGACAATTATATTTGCTGCAGCGCCAATGATGGTTCCATTACCTCCAAAACAGGCACCTAGCGAAAGGGCCCACCACAAAGGATCCACATCACCGCCAATGGCAGTACCCATGTTCTCAATCACCGAAATCATAGTAGCCGTATAGGGAATACTATTGATGAAAGTAGTAGATACAGCCGACATCCATAACACCAGTTGAGTAGCGATACTCAAATTACCATCTGTTACCACCATCATCCGATCGGCTATATAGGTAATAACACCTGTTTTTTCGAGTCCGCCCACAATCACAAATAAGCCAATAAAGAAAAACAGCGTAGGCCACTCCACTTCTTTGAGTATCTCTTCCGGGTCTTGTTTAGTGACCATCATCAATAAAAAACCGCCTCCCAACGCCACCGAAGCCAAACTGATTTCATGTTGATGATGAGTGATGAAAGCAATGATTATCAACCCAAATACAATCAAGTTTTTAATAAAAAATGGTTTATCCTTGATGGCTCTCTTTTCATCAAAAGCATTGATTTTATCGGTATCGACTTCAACAGAAGTGAGTTTTTTGTGATAAATGAGCTTGAGCAACCAGAAGGTGACCACAGCTACCACCAACACCACCGGTACATTGTTGAGGATAAAATCCATAAATCCCAAATGAGTAGCTCCTCCAATCATGATATTCGGCGGATCACCGATTAATGTAGCCGTACCGCCAATATTGGAAAAAAGCACCTCTGAAATCAGTATGGGCAATGGATTTATTTTGATGGTATCCGCTACCGCAAAAGTAAGCGGCACAATAATTAAAACCGTGGTTACATTATCCAAAAAAGCGGATAACACAGCTGTTACAACAGACAAAACAACCAGTATCTTCCAGGGATTACCACCGGTTATCTTGATGCCTTTAATGGCGATGTATTCAAACAATCCCGACTTACGCATGATGGCCACAGTAATCATCATACCGCACAAAAGTCCAATGGTATCAAAATCAATAAAGGCAATGGCTTCTTCCTGTGATAAGATATGAAAAGCCACAATTAAGAAACCTCCAAACATAGCCGCAATGGCATTGGGGAGCTTTTCGGTAGTGATTAAAGTAAACGTCAGGATGAACACTACTAAAGCGATAATGACATGATATGTGTGGACTTCGCCGGCCAGTATTGTTAACATAGAGTTGACTTTCTTTTTAGGTTCATTTTATTAGTAATAGTATTTGCATGGTCACTTTACCTCATTCCTTTTCATCATTTATCATTATGTTTAAAACTTTATACTTTTGACTAATTTTAGAATTCTAATTTCAAGTAATTATTCTATTCTGCTTGCAATAAATTCAATCTGTTATTATACCACAATTTGGTGAGTGCTTGTTTTCATCTGTTTATCTCTTATTATATAAGTGCTCAAGCCGCACAGGCTCCTACTTTTCCACGAGCTGAAAAGTAAACAAAAAGCCCCCGATGAATTGCAATGGCCGCTAAACGATTCCATTGCGGCGGAAAGAAAAGAAACTCTCCCGATAAAGAACCTTGTGGAATTTGATGCTCAAATCCCTACAAATTCTAAATCGGAATCAAACAGCTTTTCTTTCTATTCGCCTCCACTCCATCGTTCTTAACGCTATTGCAATTAGGCGGTTCGCACCTTGATCGGCAGATTCCACTCTTGAACAATCCATACAACAAATAATAATTACTTTAATTTCCACTTTAGACACTAGCCTCTTATTTTACCTTTAAACTTTTCACTTTCCGCTTTTACCTTTAAACTTTCTCCTTTTCACTTTTAACTTTTTACTTCTAACTTTTCACTTTCCCATCACTCATCCAACGATACCGATAAAATCTCGATCCGTGTGAGTAAACCAATTAAAGTTTTTCCGTCCACAACAGGTAGGATGGTTCCTTTCTGTCTGTACAATAAATCAGCTGCATACGACATGGACTCATCAGGTGATACACTGGGATATTTTTCATCGACAAAGCCAATAGCTTTCTTGTCTAATTTCCCTTTCAGATGGGTGGTAATCTGATCTAACCCCGCCATAAACGAAGTATCATACATTGATTTCATATAGCTAGGAACCGCTACATTCAGTATATCCTGCTCACTGATGCACCCCACATACTCCCCCAGCTTATTAACCACAGGCACTGCACTCATCCGGTGTAATTTCATGGTTTTGATGACCCGGCGTAGATTGGAATTTTCATTTACCGATGTGATATCCTTGTGAATATAGTCTCTTACTTTTTTCATGATCAGAGCTTAAACCATTTCCTATCAATCAAAAAACAACCTCTTCTATTTCGATGCGCGATAAGTTCGCATTAATTAATTTAACATCCTGCACCTCTTTACAGAGTTGCTCCACATTGGTCAATCCGGCTGCAGAAGCATAACGCAATGCATCAACAACTGATTGATTTTGAGCGTGCGCATGGATGAAACCACCCAGAAATGAATCACCATACCCCAACATATTGACAATATTTAAATTTCGTGGTCTCAAAATATACCCTTTCTGACGGGTAACGGCCACTACATTTTCCAGGCGGTGTGTGAAAATAATGAATTCAGTGCGTGGACACTCCTTTAGAATGTGGCGACCGACTTCCATAAATTGTTCAATACCATCCACTTCCTTGCCCAACAAGGTGTGATTGGAACGCATATCCGGGTTAATCACGAAGGGTTGCGCCTGCATCAATAATTCAGTGTATTTGGGAGCGGTATGCACCACTACTTTTTTTCCCAATTCACTCGCTTTGGCAATCAACTCAATAAAGATATCCGACTCCACACCACGCGGCAAGGAACCGGCAATTACCACCAGATCAACACGGGTGAGCAGACGTTCATAATTCTCCATGAAGAATTGAATATCCCCGGCAGGAATCTCCTGGCCAAAATCATTAATCTCAGTCAGTGTTTCATTTTTGCGATCGAGAATAGAGATATTCGTACGGGTAGGGCCCTGGGTGAAGATAAAATTGGTGGTGATGCCCGCATGGCGTATGGCATCGCACAACAAGTGCCCGGTATGTTCACCGGCAAAACCAGAGGCAATCACCTCATCGCCTAACTTGGCCAATGTTTGCGCAATGTTCACCCCTTTTCCTCCAGCGGCTACCATGCTCATTTCACTCGTTTCTAAACGGTGAAGCTTATGCACTTCAAAGCTATCCAAAATGAGAATTTTATCAATAGCGGGATTGAGTGTCACAGTTAAAATCATACATCCTGTATTATGATGAAACTTAACGTTATCTCAATTTAGGAAATAATGGGGGAAATAGGAAATAAAAAATCAGGCATTAAAAATGGAGCTTTAGGAATGTATGGGCGGGTATGTTAAACAGAATTTAATGATCGCAATGTTTGGGAAATAAAAAAAGCCGGCACTGGGGCCGGCTTTCTTATATATTCAAGTAATAGATCCTAGCGATTAAAAACCACTTTATGTGGAAAAGATTTTGTATCCGCTAAAGCCTCAATCTCTGTAGCATCCTCATCGTTTAACACAACAACTTTGCTATTGACGGCATCCATAAGGTAAACAGATCCTGAATTTGGGTCAACATCAATTCCAAAATAAGTATTATCCACCCATTTTTCAGTTGGGAAAATAGTTGCATCTAACTCCATTTTATAGACTCCATCGGCAATAAAAAAGATATGATTGCTTTTAGCTGCAGCTGCAATAAGGTTTGACCCATCTGTACCAACAACTTTTCCCGTATACTCAATTTCAGTCACCACTTCATCTGTTTTGGTATCGATCTTAACTAGCTTAGGCACATCTTTTTGTATTTTATCGTAATCTGGTGCAGGACCATATTCCACACGACCACCACAGAATACCCATAGATTACCTTCTTTATCCGCTTTCATCGTTTTACCAGCATAACCGGTAGTAATCGTTTTAACGACTTCTCCATTGGTAATATCAATAACAGATACAGAATTATCAACACCGTGACCGCCAGAATTGGCTACATACATTTTATTACCGGTCTTCACAAGCATTTCAGGTCCTTTTCCCACCTTAATGCGATCAACAATTTCCATGCTTACAAAATCAAATTCAATGACTTCGTCCTGTTCTGACAGCCCATTTCCATTGGTAATATAAACAGTGCGGTCGGTAGCCTGTGCCACATAGCGTGGATAACTTAAGTCAGAAATAGTTTTAACCGATTCAAAATCACGCATTCGAACCACTTCCACCTTTTGAGAATTATTTACGACTACAAAACCTAAGGTATCAGCAATGCAGAAATCCTGAACTATATCGCCAAGATCTTTGTCATTTACACTTTTAAAGATATTATTATCAGTAGCTAAGTCACCATACATAGCAACAGCTCCATTGTTTTTCAGGAAATTTCCCTGACAAACTACAAATTCACCTTTTAAAGATGGATACTCCGGTTTCTTATTATCATCACTCTCACAAGCAGTGAAACCTAAAGCCAAAACCAACAATAGAAACAGTTGATTCCTGAAATACATTACTTTTTTCATCATGAGTATTTTTAATAATTATTAAAACGAATATTTTAGACGCAATTGCCAGGTTCGACCTGGCATAGGATATGAACGCACCATTTGGTACGATTCCTCCAGAAGATTATCTACACTTCCCGACAATCGCAAAAATTGCTTGCGAAATTGAAACTGATAGTACACATTGAAATTGATCAACCAATAAGGATCCAGTGTTTCATCCTTATCGTAATATCTCTTAGAGGCTAAGCGCCAGCCAGCATACACACCCCATTTTGCTGCGTTAAGCTCTGAATAAGCACTCGACAACCATTTGGGGGCATAGAAAAGGGGTTGATTATCGACACTTTGTCCCTCCAATTCCTCAATAATGGCCTTGTTGTAACTTAAAGATGCTCCCGTCGTCCACGCTAGCTTATTAAATTGAATACGGTAATTTGCTGTGATATCAATTCCTTGAGTCAGCACACTCTGATAATTTTTTGCTTTCCATTCAGCGCCAGCCGGACGCCATACAATCATATCATCTATTGGTGAGTAATAAGCTGATACATCAACATCGAACTCACCCCATTTTTTTAATTCAAGTGTATAATTGACTCCTGTTTCTATGGAATAGCCTTTCTCGGGCTTTAAATCAATATCACCTCCAGGAACCCAAAAGCGATCATTAAAGCTTGGTTTTTTAAATTTCTGGGAAAAAGCAGCTCTGAAGATTAATTTATCCTCCATTGGATGATAAGAAACACCTACATCACTCAATATTTCAGATTTAAAAGAATTGTTCCAATCCTTTCTTACTATTACATTCGCACGTAGTTGATTTGAATAATACTTAAGTGCGGCAATCAATCCCAGATCATATTCTGATTGTTCACCATGGTAAGCAACAACATCAGCAGTCGTATAACTATAAGTGACTCCAAAATCACCTGACAGCCTATTGGAGAAGAAATAACGATAGTTAGCATCTGAGTAAAAAGCATTACTCTTAATCCGCGAGTTAAATATGTAGGTTTCTAAATCAGGTGAATACTTCGTATAATGCTGATCGCTATTGAACCAAGCCCCTTTTACTTGAAGAGAAGACTTATAAAAACTTTTCTTCAACTGCAGATAGGATCGAAACAAAGAATCTTTTTGATTTTCTATATCCTTAGGTGAACTCCCCATAATAGCGGGTAGATTGAGATCCTTTACCTGATACCACAATCCACCGGATAGCTCCATCCTGTTGGGTAATTTTAAACTAAAATCGGGATTAATCCCAAACTGGGTGTAATCAGCATTCGCACGCTTCAGTTGCTTGCCCTGAATGTCGTCATAGTATTCAAAGTCACCATCTGATTTATCCCCCCAAATAGAACCGCTTATTTGTAAACTGTCATTTCCTCCCTGAAAACTATACACAGCCTTTTGTGTGTTCATACTTCCCAGTCCCAGAGATAAACTATTGTGAAATCCGTGCTTCGAATAATCAGGCCGACTGTCTATATTGATAGCTCCACCAAAGGTTCCACTACCATAAAGTGCACCTGATGCGCCATAAACAATATCCACCTCGTGGTTCTCCATTATCGGTAAAAAAGAAAGATCAGCTGAACCCAATGTTACTGAATTAACCGGAAATCCATTCCAATTAACCTGGGTATGTGAAGCCCCGGTACCTCGCAATGAAAGAGAAGCCAAAGCCCCAGGTGAACCATAAGCCTGAACATTTAAACTTGACGAGTATTGCAGAAATTCAGCAACGGAGCGTTGATTATACTGTTCCTTTTGCTGGCCCGCTATTGTTAGCGTTTTATATCCATCAGACAAATGTTTTTTCCGTGATGCCGTCACCTCCACCTCCATCACCTTCACAGTATCAGATATTGAATACTGACCCAACACTGCTGAGCTTAGGCAAACACACATTCCCAGAAACAGTAACTTCTTCATCCCTATTGGTTCACAAATTCCTAAAAAAACTGCTCCTGAAAACGGATGAATACACCAACTAGAATGTATTGACCATGCATTTATTCCGAATGCCACGAACAATTGTATACCGATTGGCAGGTCTTCTGACTTATCCTGACTTTGAATCACCTTCCCGCCCTGTAATATATTGAGGCAGTGGTTTTGCTGATTCGCAGCATACTATTCCTTTTCACAGGAATCAGGACTTACAGCAGCGGATACTGTTGCCGATTTACACGGCATTCCCTTTTTCGTCATCCGATACAGAAGCGTATCATCTGAGCCAATTCGCGTGCAAATGTAAGGGAAAAGTTCAGACTGAGAAACTGTTTATGAAAAAAAACAAGAGGCACTGTATTAATGGTAATTAATGAGCAGACACCTGCCCTCGACTTGAGCATACCCCTGCCCAAGTCGAGGGCATACCCCTGTCCCAGTCGGGACACACCCTTGTCCAAACCGGATAAATAATTACAACTAGTAGCTCGTTCTCAAATTAATATTTTATAATTGGATGATGTATACCTCGGTTGAGCGAAACAATCTTTGTGGCCCGATAATAATCCGGGCCAGGTTGTTTTGCATGGAAAAGTTACACTGAGCTCGCTGAGACAAAAAGCATAAGGCAGTTCACAGAGGATTATTATACCATCAATACAGCCAAGCATAAGATATCCTCTCGGTGTCCCTCGGTGTTTTCTTTGTGCAGCTTTGTGTAACTATTATTTTTAGACCGCAATACTAATCTCTGCAATTGCCTATTGACAGCACTCTACCTTCTCCTCTTCAAACTTAGGGCTGATGTACGGGATCCCCAGGTTTAATCCACGTAAGATAAATAGTATACCCAGGATGATGATAAAAACAGGAATGATGTGCTTCAATTTATGCAGGAAGCGGCTTTTAATCACATCGGCAAAATAGGCAACCGCAAACATAATGGGTAGAGTCCCTAATCCAAATAGAAACATGAAGATGACACTTTCGGTAACCGTGGATGAAGTGATGGCACCGGCTATGGCGATGTACACCAGGCCACAAGGTAAAAACCCATTGAGGAAGCCAATAATCGGTAAGTTACTTAACCGTCGTTGCTGCAGGGCATCGCCAATTTTCCGTTTTAAAGTAGAATATATTTTACCGGATACTTTTTGAGTCGTCTTAGGCATTTTAAAGACACCGGGAATAATGACTGAGACTATCATGAGGACTCCGCATATAATAGATACCCATTGCTGAAGACCGGATAATTTGAAGCCAGCTCCTACAAACCCAAATACTAAACCGAGGATGGCGTAAGTAACGGCACGCCCCAGATTGTAGAATAGCGCTCCCAATGCTTTTTTACCTGTACTCCTGTTAGGTAAAGGAAGTGCCAAGGCCAGCGGACCACACATACCCACACAATGCAAGCTACCAACGATACCAATGATGAAACCTTCGAAAATATGCATAGCAAAAGAAATTAATTAGAGAGAAAATAGGTTTGTTTAAAGAAATAGGTTCTGTCATTTGCTTGCCAATCCACACTGATTTCATATTTCCCATGTGGTAAGCCCTTCATGGGGATAGCCTGCTTGAAATCCGCATTTAAACTGACCGGAAAGGTCATGTCTTTATCTTTATCCGATGGCCGGTAAATATGAATGGTACCGGATATATCAGCAGATACCCGGGCAATGGGTGGAAAATGCATCCACAACACATCGGCCTCTTCCAGAGTTATTTTCTCTTCAAGTAACTGGTAGTTTTTTATTTTGGTTATTTGATCTTCGTACTTTAGCTCTTTGGGATAATAATCCTCAGTTACTAAATCAATCCGCTCCCGGGTGGTGATAAATACCAAGGTTAGAATACTGATGATTCCTAAAGCTATAAAAATTGTTAGTCCGTGTCCCCAGTTAAATTTCATACGCTATAATTTGTTGTGTCAGGCCTTCAGCCTGAGTTATTTCATTGTGTCTTTCCAGGGGCGATGCCCCTGGTTTTGTTGTTACAGCCCTTCAGGCTGATATTCATAATAATGATGACCATTTCGCTACCATCTATTAAATGATCACTCTGACAAATACCTTATTATTATCACTTCCAATCCCTTTCCTTCAGGCTAAAAGCATGAAAAATTATGACTTGGGCCAGCGCCCCAAGCAAACACGGCCAATGCTTTTCAGACTGAAGGTCTGAGACATCACAGCTGGGGCAACGCCCCTGGTTTTGTTGTTGCAGCCCTTCAGGCTGACATTCATAATAACGATGGCCATATTGCTACCATCTATTAAATGATCATTCTGACAAGTACCCTATTATTGTCACTCACAATCCCTTCTCACCAGGCTGAAGGCCTGAGACATCACAGCCAGGGGCAACGCCCCTAGACAACAGACCATCATCACCCAGAAAGGGTGAAACACCCCATTACCTCCAGAAATATCTCTCATCATAATCCAACACATCATACCGTTTCATAAATTCTTCAACCTCCTCCTTAAACGTTTGAATTTTATGATGCTCTTGCTGCCTTAATATATAATGGCGAACAATATCTACCTTTGAACTACTTACTGAATAAGCAGCATATCCGATCTGCCACGAAAATTTATCATTAACACCATCCTTCTCCTTAAACCATTTTGAAGATTCTTTTTTAACTTCTTCAACAACTTTTGACAAGGCATGGTTTTTTGACAATCGGAATAAAGTGTGCACATGATCAGATACAGAATTAATAATGAGTGCCGGACTATCCAACTGTTTTAATACTCCAGACAAATATGCATGAAGGCGCTCATTTTTATCTTGATCAATAAATG
>JAEINY010000205.1 GCA_016342595.1 Marinilabiliaceae bacterium | reverse complement strand
TTAGGCCGTAAATTTGAGTTGGATAATGATCAAATGTTAAAGATTCAACTGAGTCGCGAAGAATTTGCCAGTGTTGTAGGAGCAGTGCCTGAGTCAGTGTCCAGAATATTGTCTGAATTTAGAAAGGACCAACTCATTGAGGTACGAAGAAGTTATATTAAGTTGTTGGATGTTCCTAAATTGACGCGGATAGGTAACATTTGTTTGTAGTAGGAAGCGTTGATGAAGTAGTCGAATGTATTGCCATTAAGTCAAAAAACAGCAATGATAGCTGCCTTGGTTGAGGTGGCTTTTTCTTTAGAGCATTATTGAATTTAGCAGGATATTTATCGTGTCTCATCATTAGTGAATTTAATAACTTGTAGCGTTTTGGTAATAGTGTTGATGACGAGCCGTTTATGAAAGAGTCTAGTGTCTTAATACTAATATCTAACGATCTATTGGGATTTATCAGTGCATTGAGAAGGTGTTTTTCAAGATAGGTGTGTCAATTGGTAGTTTGCCGATTAACTTTATATTTGTTCACCCAAGAGAATATTGATGACAGAGGATAAATCAAATATTAACTTACTAGAGCGAATTAAACGCGGCGATGAAGTAGCTTTTGAAAAGCTGTTTATGATGTATTTCAATCGCTTGTTTGGATTAGCAAGAGGTATTCTCAAAGATGAAGGTTTGGCTCAGGATATAGTTCAGGAGGTTTATATTAAGTTTTGGGAAAAACGGAAGGAAATTCAGCCTATCAATCTGGAAGCTTATTTGTATCGCCTGGTTCGCAATCAATGTATCTCCCAAATACGGCATCTTAAAGTTGTAAATAATACAAAGCGTGATTTTTCTGATATTAAAAATATTGAGGAGCTCTATCGAATTGATTTTGTGCGAGACGAACCATATGTGGTCATTGAAAAAGAGTTAGAGCAAGAGATTGTACGTGTCATGAAATCATTACCAGATCGGTGTCGGGAGGTATTTACCTTAAGCCGGGTAGCAGGATTGAAAAACCGGGAGATTGCTGAAGAACTTGGGATGAATGTGAAAAATGTAGAGAAACATATTACCAAGGCTTTGGCCATATTTCGTGATCACTTTGATGGCCGCATTCCAATGGCAATTATTATACTGCTGTTGCAACAGAATTAGGTGAAAAGTCAGGAGCCATAATCGGCATGTTGCTCCTGTAAGTCACTCTCTTATTTGAATATAAGAATCTTTTATGTGGTCTGTTCCTTTGACCTATTGTTTAATTCATTTCTTATTTCCCTCATAGTTATTGTTTTACTTATATCGGAAAGGAAAAGTATTTTTTTTTCTTTTGGAAGGGGGGTATAATGTATATTGAGGCGTTCTTATAATTACATAGGGAGAAATGGATATAAATAACAAGCATATCAAAGATCTAATCAATCGTTATTTTTTAGGTAAAGTAACCGAACAAGAGGCAGGTGAATTAACTCATTGGTTACATGCTTCCTCGGATCATATGGCCCAATTTGATGCGGCTAAAGACCAATGGCAGGGAGCGCAAGATGATCTTTGGGCAAAGACTAATTGGTCCGTATTGAAAAGCAGGATGCAAAGATTAAATCAATTGGATCTGAATTTAGCACCTCAAAGGAGAAAGCGATTCCCTGTTTGGCAGGCTGCTTCTGCAGCTCTATTCATTATGCTGATTGGCCTAAGTGGTTTATTCATACAAAAAAGTCAAAATCAGGCCATCGACGCACAAGCATTAGTATTTGAGACACCAAGGGGGCAGCGTTCAAGGGTTATCTTAGGTGATAGTACGGTGGTTTGGCTTAATGCAGAATCAAGGCTTGAAGTAACAGCATTTAATAGTAACAAGAGAACCGTTACACTCTCGGGTCAAGCTCATTTTAACGTGACTAGAAATGAAGAAGCCCCCTTTACTGTTAAAACTCAGGATTATGATGTAAACGTACTGGGAACTGTATTTGATGTGATGGCATATGCCGATATGAACCGAACGGTTACGACCCTGTTGGAAGGTAAGGTGCAGATAACCAGGGATGTCAATGTGTATGACTTGAAACCCGGTGAACAAGCGATCTGGGCAGGAGAGGTTTTAAATATTGAAAAAGTCAAAGATGTGGAAAGGGCTGAAGCCTGGGTGAATAATGATTTTTATTTTGATGATGTGCCCTTGGAAGAGTTGTTAATTCGTCTGGGGCGTTGGTATGATGTAGAATTTGAGTATAAGCCTGATGATCTGGATGATTTGCGATTTTCAGGGGCTTTTAAAAATGAAGAAACCATATGGCAGGTTCTGAATATTATCAAACTATATATCCCGATTAAATATGAAAAAACAGACTTGAGAAAAGTAAAGATTACGAGACAGAGATAAAAAAAAGGGAGAAAAGCTCGACCCATTCTCCCCTAATTCAATTAAATAAAAGTATAACTAAATCGATTCAAAAGTATGGAAAAAAAATGGTTTTCCCAAGGGAGAGGTATGTCCCTGCCTATACGTAAAATTCTGATGGTGATGAAATTGACGGTGGTATTAATGCTAGTTGTTCTGCAACAGGCGCTTGCAGTAAAGAGTTACGCACAAACAGAGAAGATGAGTTTGAATCTTCAGAAAAACACGCTGAAAGAGGTGTTTCAGATGATTGAGAAAAACTCTGATTACTCCATTTTGTATGATGAGAGTCTGGTTAAGGATGCTTCTTTGAAATCAGGTAATTATCAAAGTGCCATGATATCCAGTATTCTGGACGAAATATTGGCCAATGAAGGATTACGTTACCAGATGATCGAGAAAATGATCGTGATTTTGAAAGAGGGGAAGTTCAGTGATGCTTCTGCTGGAAAATTGCAGGATGAAAGAATTACCCTGAAGGGCCAGGTGAAAGATCCTTCCGGTGAGCCTATTGTGGGCGTAAATGTGGTAATCAAAGGGACTATAACCGGTACCATAACCGGTATTGACGGAAGCTATAGGCTTGAAGTCAATACCAATGATGAAATCATGTATTCATTTATTGGGTTTGAAACTCAGGTTATTCACGTGAATGGCAGAGAGGTGATAGATATTACCCTGATGTCAGATGTACAGAGTGTTGATGAAGTAGTGGTGACCGCTTTAGGTATTAAGCGTGAGACGAAGGCGCTTGGATACGCCGTTCAGGATATCAAAGGAGCTGAAATTCAAAAGGCCAAAGAGTCCAATGTGATCAGTAACCTAACTGGTAAAGTGGCCGGTTTAACGGTGTATAACTCCTCTGACTTTTTCAGTACGCCTAAATTTTACCTGCGGGGTGCCCAACCTTTAATCGTTATTGATGGTATTCCGGTGAATTCGGATTTTTGGGATGTGAGTAGTGAGGACATCGAAGAAATGAGTATCCTGAAAGGAGCTACAGCATCTGCGTTATATGGTTCGAGAGGTGCAAATGGGGCCATCATGATCACCACTAAAAAAGGGAAAACCGATAAAATAAGCGTGGATATTTCCAGCAGTACCATGTTTAAAGCCGGTTATGTGGCCATTCCTGAACCTCAGCAAGTATATGGTACAGGCGATAACGGCCAATATGCGTATGGTGATGGTAAAGGGGGTGGTATCAATGATGCCGGTACCTATGTATGGGGTCCGCGCCTGGATGAACGGGATCCAACGACGGACAGTGGATGGAAGGAAATAGCTCAGTGGGATAGTCCGCTTGATGAGAACGGGAACCGGATTCCTACACCATGGGTTTCACGCGGGCGTGATAATCTGACGAACTTCTTAGAGACCGGTTTCATTACCAATAATAACATCAGTGTGTCTCAGAGTACTGAAAAAGGGAGTTTTCGAATTTCCATGTCCCATGCTTTTGAAAAAGGACAGGTGCCAAATACCAAATTAAACAATTCTACTTTTACCATTGGTGGTACCACAAAGCTGGGGGATAAATTCAACCTGGAATCATCTTGGACTTATAACCGGCAGTATTCGCCCAACTACCCTTACACGGGTTATGGCGGTGCCAATTATGTGTACAACTTGTTGGTTTGGTCTGGTACTGATTACGATATTCGTGATTTCAAAGATTATTGGTTGGTGGAAGATGTGCAACAGAAATACTACCAGTATACCACCTGGTACAACAATCCATATTTCCTGGCTCACGAAAAGACCCGGTCGTATTATAAAGATGTGAATTACGGATTTGTAAACATGTCGTATGACCTGGCCAAAGACCTAAAAGTAGCAGCTCGAGTGGGAAGCAATTGGAACAACACAAAAAGTGATTCGCGAACTCCCAAGAGTTATAGCGGGGGCGAAGGAGATTATTCCAACAATCAATCCTATTATTTCTCCATCAACAGTGATGTGTTTATGACATATAAGAAGGATCTGTTTGAAGATTTCTCAGTGGATGCTTTGTTGGGTGGAACGGTGAATTACTGGGAAAATAAATCATTATCGGCCGGTACTGACGGTTTAAATGTACCGGGTTTCTTTTCGCTTTCCAACTCAACCAATCCGGTTTGGGCAAGTAACTATTTTTCGCGTAAGCAAGTGAATAGTCTGTATGGAAAAATGAGTTTGAGTTATAAAAACGGCTTGTATCTGGATGTGACCGGACGTAACGATTGGTCCTCCTCATTGCCGGCAGAAACCAGATCTTATTTTTACCCCTCTGTTGCATTTAGTGGTATTGTATCGGAGTTTGTTGATCTACCAGCGGCCATAAGTTTCTGGAAAGTGAGAGGATCCTGGACTGTATCCAAACAAGATGTAGATCTTTATAGTTTACATCCCGAGTATCGTGTGAGCTCAGATGTGCGGCAAGGCAATAGTGCAGCCTATTATCCGGATAAAATTTTAGGATCTGGTGTTGAACCAGAGGTTAAAAGGACTTACGAGGTTGGAACAGATTTGAGTTTATTCGCCAATCGCCTGAGGTTTGATTTTGCCTATTTCAATACCTTGAATTATAATAAAATTGCCGATGCGCGTATCTCTGATGCGTCTGGTTTTTCTTATAAACAAGTGAATACCCAGGAAGAATTCGAACAGCGTGGTTTAGAGCTGGTGGTGTCGGGCACACCCATTAAAAATGGTCGCTTAACCTGGGATGTCTCCTTGAACTGGTCCACCAGTAGATGGTATTTGAAAAAAGCCGATCCCATTTATACTGCCAAGTCACCGTGGGTAAAAGAAGGTGAGCGTACCGATTACATTACTGGATATGATTGGGAACGGGACAGTGATGGTAATGTCATTCACAACTCCAGCGGTTTCCCAATTGTCAGTAACTATAAATCCGTTTTCGGGTATGCATCACCCGACTGGGTGTGGGGTATCACCAATAACTTTAAGTATGGGGCATTTGATTTCTCGTTCTCTGTCGATGGGCGAGTAGGCGGTGATTTGTATTCACGCACCAATCAAGCGATGTGGAACTCCGGTACGCATCCTGAATCGGTGAATGCCTATCGTGAAGCTGCTACCAATGGCATCAATAATTACTCAGGTATTGGTTCGGTGGTTGTCTCGGGAGAGATCATCAGGGATGAACAAGGGAATGTATTGGAAGATAGTAGGGTGTTTGAGGCCAACCAGATACAAGTTTCTTACATCTCCTACATGAAGCGCTTTAATCCATCGGTGGGAACAATGAAGTATCAAAATATGTTTGATCAGTCATTTTTAAAGCTTCGCGAAGTGAGTTTGACCTACAATGTACCGGATGTTTATGCTAAAAAGCTGGGAATGTCAGCAGCTTCGGTGGCTTTTATCGGGCGTAACTTATGGTTATGGACCAAAGAAGTGGATCACATTGATCCGGATAATGGATCTGATAACTTGTCTTCTGCTTCTTATCGGAATCTGGGTTTCAATGTTAAATTGTCATTCTAAATTGTTTATCATGAAGAAATACTTAAATATATTATCAGTCATTATCATTGGGCTTTCACTGGTAAATTGTACCAGTCAGTTTGATGAGTTGGCCAAGAACCCCAATAAAGCTGAAGAAGTCATCCCTAGTCTTTTGTTTACAGGCATTACTTTGAACCTGCAATCATCTGGTGGAAAACCATTCTTCTATTCACAAATGGTGGGTAAACAAATTGTTTGGACTGAAACCATCGAGGGCTATCAATATTATGAATTTGGAAGAGCCGGATTTTATAACTATTCAGTACTGCGAAATGTGCAGAAAATGGTCGATGAAGCGGAGCGGACCGGTGAGGATGCTTATTATGGATTGGCGCATTTCTTTCGGGCGTGGTTTTTTTACGATCTGACCATAACTTTTGGAGATGTACCTTATCACGATGCAATGCAAGGTGAAACCGGACAAATTTATGCCCCGGTTTATGATACCCAGGAAGAAGTGTTTGCCGGTGTTTTGGATGAACAGGAGAAAGCCAATGAGGTTTTGATGAATACGGATGGACTCATTACCGGTGATGTGGTTTATGGGAATGATGTAGCCAAATGGCGGAAGGCCGTTAATACATTTGCCTTACGTGTTTTAATGACACTGTCGTCCAAAGAATCGAATGCGACACTAAAGGTAAAAGAGCGGTTTAATGCGATCATTTCAGACCCTGTGAAATATCCGGTTATGGAATCCATTGAGGACAATCTTATGTTCTTCTATACCGACAAATCGGGTGAACGCTATCCGTTTTATAACCACAGTTACCAGCAGTATCCGCACCTCGGGGAATCCTTTGTAAATATGTTGAAAGAGAAACAGGACAGACGTTTGTTCTATTATGCTCAACCAACAGGTGAGTCTATTTCCAATGGGATTGCGGCCAATAGCTACGATGCCTATGCCGGTGGCGATGGAACGTTGCCTTTGGATGATTTGCAACAATTGGAAGTGGATAAGAAGATGTCGCGGATTCATAGCCGATACTATGAAGATCCGGAGAATGAACCTTACGTGGTGATTGGTTATACCGAGCAAGAGCTTATAATAGCTGAAGCTGCATGGCGTGGTTGGATTACTAATGATGCGGCAACTCATTATAACAAGGGTATTACCGCCTCCATGAAATTCTATGAGCAATATGGCGAGAGTTATGAAGGGGCTGAAATAACGGATCAATACATAAGCACCTATATGGAGTCGCCAAGAGTGAAATATGATGCGGCCAATGGCCTTGAGCAAATCATTACTCAAAAGTACATCGCTACCTTCTTGCAAAATAACTGGTTGCAGTATTACGAAAACCGCAGGACTGGTTTCCCTGAATTCAAAATCGATCCCAATACGTCGATGAATACAGGTTATGAAGATCAAATCCCGGTGCGCTGGATGTATCCGCAATCAGAAACAGATGCCAATAAGGAGAATGTGGAAGAAGCGATTAAAAGACAGTACGGCGAAGATAATGTGAATGCTAAAATGTGGTTGCTTAAATAAAAACAAATGAAACTATCATGATTAAGCTTTAAACACACAAGTGAATGATTTAAAAAACTCAGTGCCTTTGTGTCTCTGTGTTCATCAGTCTTGTGTCTTGGTACTTGAATCTTGATACTAAATTTTAAACAGATGAAAAAGAATCAATTAATATATATCCTCTTTGGGTTTTTGATGGCCCTTTTCACAGGCTGTGATGACACGGAGGAACCGGAATCGATTTATGTCTATTTCAAGGATAAGGGAAGCAGTGTGGTGGAAAGCCAACCTGATGAAATCCTGATCCCCCTTAAAGTTTTCGCCACTTCCGAAACAGTAAGTGATGTGAAGGTGTCTTATACACTTGAAGGGAATGAAAGTGGAATAGTAGTGGATAATGGGAATGGAAGCATTGTGTTTCCGGCCGGATATGGTGCTTATACCGATTACATCAGTTTAGGAGTCGTGGATAATGCCACCGGCGATGGTGATGTTGAAGTAACCATTACCTTATCAGGTACCGCTGCTAATATTATGGCAGGTATTGGTGAGGGAGCCAATAATCAGAACAGCTCTTTTAAACTCACAGTGTTGGATGATGACATCTCTTGTTTAGCCGAGCTTTGGACAGGAAGTGTAAACTGTACAGATGGCGTGTGGCCTAGCTGGAGTCCAACTTATTGCACCGGGGAGAAAGTAAGTGACGATTGTCAAAAGCTGAAGCTAACATTTGATTTCTGGGCAATGGGTAGTCTGGAAACGGTGTTGGATCTGGAGCTGGGTGCTATCGATCCCGATACGAAGCAAGGATCAGTTACTTTGTTGAACGACTTTAATGCTGTTGGAGGAGGGTATGATTTGACCTTCCATGCAGGTCCGGCAGGCACTTACGATGGTAATACCTTTGAGTTGAACCTGGTGCTCGACTTTAGTGGTTACGACATTGGAGGTGACGGTAAATACAGGTTTACAGTTAAAAAATAGCGTACTAATCAGGATGTCCTTAATGGGGCATCCTGTTTTTTATTTTTAAAAGATGATGAGAAGAATTATTTATATCATGGCATTGGCGATTTGGGGTTTTAATTGCTCCAATTCAAAGGGAAATGCTGAAGTGCCGGAAGAACCCAAGAAAGATGAAACGATCAACATTATGTCGTTTAATATGTGGCATGGAGGTGATGGGGGTGAACAGCCCCTGACAAAATCCATTGAAGTGATCCGGGCCGCTCAGGCAGGTATTGTAGGGGCTCAGGAATCGGCCGGATATGGTGATCCACGGCCCGATAATTCAGCCCGGATGGCTGGTAATATGGGCTGGCGTCAAATAGATCAGGGCACCAGGGATGGGATTATGACCAAGTATAAAATTGTAGAAACCTTGCCCAGTAAAAAAGGTGTTAAAATCAAAATTGATGAAGATAAATATATCTGGTTTTTTAATTGTCACTTAGGCTATATTCCTTATCAGCCTTACCAATTAGGCAATAAAAAATATGGCGATTATCCCTTTATCGACACCGAAGAAGAGGCCATAAAATGGGCATCAGACACCCGTTTGTACCAGATTGAGGCCTACCTGGAGGATATAGAAAAGGTCAAAGACGACGGATGGCCCATCGTCCTGACAGGTGACTTTAACGAACCGTCACACCAGGATTGGACACAGGAAGCTGCCGATGCCGGTATTGTACAGTTAAAAGTAGAATGGCCGTGTACAAAAGCGCTGGTGGATTATGGATTTATCGATGCATTTCGTCAAGCTAATCCGGATGAAGTGAAGCAGCCAGGTAAAACCTGGTCAAGCATTCCAACGCTCGGTGAAATTCATGACCGCATTGATTTTATTTTTTATATGGGCGACCAGTTAAAACTGATTGAATCGAAAACCATAGGCGAACCTTCTGATAAATCAGATATAAAGGTTGTGAATTACCCTTCAGATCATAGAGCAGTTGTGGCTTCATTTAAATGGGAAGAGTAAGTCATGTAATAGTCCGTTAGATTCAGGTCAGTAGTCAGTGGTTTCTTTCATAACATGCTCAAAATAAAAGTAATTAAAAATTAATTTTACATTGCTATCTGTGTTATGTGTCAATGGCTTATTTTGAGAGCACCAGCCCAATTCTTAACCTTTTTCCTGTATACAACCATAAAGTGGAAGTCAGTTTTATGGGCGACCAAATTAGTAGCGATGGAGGCTTGTTACTGCCTTGAGAAGTGGAAAACCAACTGGGTTTAATCCATCGTATCAGTAATTGCATAAAAGATGAAAGAGATCAACGTTATATTGATCATGCCATAGAAGAGATGTTGACACAACGGGTATTTCAGATCGCTGCGGGTTATGAAGATTGTAATGACTGCAATGATTTACGGAGTGACTCAATACTTAAAACATGTGTTGGACGGTTGCCCCAATGTGGTACAAACCTTGCGTCTCAGCCTACAATGAGTCGTTTGGAAAACTCGGTTACCAAAAGAGACCTTTATCAGATTGGCGCATGGTATGGTCGATAATTTTATAGATTCTTACCCACAAGAGCCACCTGTTATTATTCTTGATTGTGATGATACAAACAGCAATACGTACGGACAACAGGAACTTAGTCTATTCAATGATTATTATCATGACTATTGTTATATGCCCTTGCATATCTACGAAGGATTATCAGGAAAACTGATAACTACCATCCTAAAACCCGGAATGCGGAGTAAACAGAGTAATGTGTCGTCGTTGCTTAAAAGGTTAATCTCTCAACTAAGGGAAAAGTGGAAAAATACTGTAATTATTATACGCGGAGACAGCCATTTTGCATCCAACGACTTTATGCACTGGTGTGATGGGCAGTGTAATATTGGTTTCATAACTGGGTTATCCGGCAATCGAAAGTTGCATAAACTGGCCAGTGTAACAATTGAAAGTGCCAAACGTGAATGCTCTCAATACGGAAAATTTGTAAAATGCTACCATTCATTTATGTGTCAGGCCGGAAGTTGGGACAGACCACAAAAGGTTATCGTTAAGGTTGAAGTAAGTGACAAGGGTACCAATATACGGTACATCGTTACCAACATGACTGACTGCAAATCAAAAGGATTGTATGAAAAGGATATTGTGCCAGAGGAGTTATGAAACTGAGAATAAAGGAGCACAAACTTTATCTCAAATCAGATCGTGCATCCTGTTCTTCCTTTATGGCCAATCAATTTCGCTTGTTCATTCATTCATTCTGCCGCATACGTGTTGCTACATACAATGCAAAAAGAGCTGCTCAGGGGGACCGAGTTTGAAAATCTACCTTTAAAACCATTCAAAACAGGATCATTAAAACCGCTGCATGGGTAAAAGAATTAAAAACCAAAATAAAATTGCCTGCATGTTGTCCTACAAAACATGTGCAAACAAACGCATTTGAAATGCTATTCCTGTTGTGCACATAGTTAGTCTTGGTATTGCTTTGTAATTCAATAACGTATTCGGTTTATAAAATTAATTCGCATGACGATAACAGACGAGTTATGGCCTGTTATGTCTTTTTAGAGAGTCTGCTCGTCATATTTTTAAAATCGCTCCCTCTCAAAAACCCTATTCATATTTTGTTGTCACTAATCCATCTGCTATTTGAATGTTTAAATTCTCATATCGCACACAAATGAAAACTAAATAGCACCAATATTGTGTTTATGAATAATACAGGATGCCCCTTAAAATTTATTTCAAATAGATTTTTTGGGGCATCATCATGTTTGTCTTCATCCCAAATAATGAGATTGATTTATACTTTTTCGAAGTTCAATTAATAGAAGTGAGTAGATTGCAATAAATGAAAGAAAGATGCTGTAACGAATCAAGCCTCATTATTCAGATTTTAGTAATTTAGCACCAAATCCATAACATGATGCTGAAAATCCACCATTTATATGCTTCTGCTAAAGTCGTGTGTATTCTTTTGGGATATCAATTTATAGCTACATTTCTGTGCACAGCCGATGATTATCAGATCACTTATTTATCCGTAAAATCAGGTTTATCACAAAATGAAGTAACGTCCATTTTGCAGGATAAGTATGGATTTATGTGGTT
>JAEINY010000204.1 GCA_016342595.1 Marinilabiliaceae bacterium | reverse complement strand
ATTAGTTTAGAATCGCTCTTGAAGCGATTGACTAGTAGGGATGAGTGATATCTGTCGATTGGGACACGATGGACTTCTTTTTTTAAGGTTCAATACTAGGAGGATTTTTATTTTTTACTAATCTTTGAAATATAAATTTGTTAAGGTATGGATAAGAAGTTGTGGAGCATTACTAAAGGGCTTGTTTTAATAGGGATGATTACAGCATGTGTGCCGCTAAAGCAGTTTGAAGAGGAGCAGGAAAGAAATCGTCAGTTAGAAGAAGAGGCGTCTTTTTTACGAGGTGAAAATGATGATTTAACGGTTGGGAATCGGGAATTGAGTGCTGAATTGAAACGATTGAAAAAGGATGTCGCAGAATTGAAGGAAGAAGTGGTGGGGCTTGATCGGCTTGTACATCAGAAAGACGCTCAGTATGAAGATTTGTTATCTAAATACAATCAGGCTTTGAAGCAACTCCAAAAAGGAAGTGGTGATGGTGAGTCGAAAGATTTGTTGACGTATTTGCAAAAGTTGCAAGATGATTTACAGAAACGTGAAGATGATTTAATCGATTCTGAGCATGAATTGACAGCTAAAAAGAAACGCCTGCAAGCCACTATTGCCGAATTGCAAAACGCTCAACGTCAGATGGAGGCTCAAAATGCTCGCTTATCTCAACTGGAGCAGGCGCTGAAGCAAAAGGAGGATGCCATGCTGGCTTTGCGCCAAAGTGTTAGTGATGCACTGACTGGTTTTTCGGGTGATGAATTAAAGGTGCACATGAAAAATGGAAAGGTATACGTATCACTTGAGGAGAAATTGTTGTTTAAGTCTGGTAGTTATGACGTAAATTCTCAGGGTGCTTTTGCATTGAAAAAACTCGCCGTTATTCTGGAACAAAATGAAGACGTAGATATTTTGGTGGAAGGCCATACTGATAAGGTGCCATTCAAAAGTAGTGTGTTAATTGATAATTGGGACTTGAGCGTTAAGCGTGCTACGTCAGTGGTGCGAATAATTTTGGCTGGTAGTCATATTGATCCTGTACGCATTTCGGCTGCTGGCAAAGGGGAGCACTTGCCCGTGATGGATCAGGAGACGCCTCTGGCTCTGCAAAAAAACAGAAGGACGGAGATTATTCTCACGCCCCGACTGGATAAGATTTTGAACTTACTTGAAGCTCATTAATTAATGAGTTCCAGAGTTATTATATTAGAAGTGGAGGCTTTATTGAAAGCCTTTACTTTTTACAGGCTGATGAATGCCCTGAAAGTTTCCTTAGCATATCTATGGGGACGTATCACTCGTCGTGTTATTGTTTACGGAAAACCACTGGCTATTTCGATAGAACCAACAAATATCTGTAATTTAAAATGTCCGGAGTGTCCAACTGGTGCAAATTTGTTAAAACGGCCACGGGGAAGTATAACGTTGAGTCATTTTCGGATTATGATTGATCAATTGTCTGTTCATCTTCTCTATCTGAACTTGTACTTTCAGGGTGAGCCTTTTATGTATCCACAGTTTGAGGATTTAGTACAGATCGCTCATACTAAAAGAATATATACTTCCACATCCACTAATGGACATTTTATTGATGCAGAAAGAGCCGAAAGAATTGTCAAGGCCGGCTTAAGTCGTCTCATCTTTTCCATGGATGGTGCAACGCAACAGACTTATTCGGCCTATCGGATTGGCGGTAATATTGAAAAAATTAAAGCGGGTATCAAGTGCGTTGTGGCAGCAAAACAGCGTTTAAATGCCAGGTTTCCAATTGTTGTTTTACAGTTTTTAGTTTTTAAACATAATGAGCATGAATTGAATGCAATCAGGCAATTGGCGCATGCACTCGGAGTAGATAAGTTGGAAATAAAAACAGCTCAATTCAATGATTTTGGTGCTGGCCAGGTGGAACCACCTGTTAATAAATCGCTAAGCAGGTATAAAAACCATAAGACACAAGAGTTAAAGAATCGCGTATACAATCATTGCTGGCGGCAATGGCATTCTGCTGTCATAACGTGGGATGGTCGTGTTAGTCCATGTTGTTATGATAAAGATGCAGAATATTGTTACGGTAATATACTTGGAACAATACCCGAGGCTTTGTTTGGGGGGGATGCCGACTTGAATTTCAAGAGAATGCTATTGCTCGATAAATCGCAAATCAAGATGTGTCGGAATTGCCCGGAAGGTCGATCCTATTGGTCATAGTGAGTAAGTTATTAGGAAGTAATCGGTTTGTGCGCCTGGCTAAACAAAAATGTTAATGTTTATTAATAAAAATTCATATTTTTTCTGAGAAATAATTAGGCGTCCTGTGATTAATAATTATCTTTAGCGAGATAAGCAAATGATATTGGGGAAAGGTAGGAGGTCTTACCTAAAATATTTTATGGGAAGCGTTACGTCATCAAAGCTGTTTAGGAGTATAGATATTTTTATAAGAAGAAGGTTGGGGCCCACCTCTCTACCTTCAGGGGATGGATTGCACTATTGGCGCGAACGAATTTTTCATTATTTCTCTGTAGGCTTGCTATTTGTGGGCTTAATCGTTTTTCTTTTTTATGAATTAACTTTCCTGCAAAATCAGCAATACGTTTATGCGGTGTTTGCGGCGTTTGTCTTTTTATCAGCCTTATCGGCTACATCACTTCGGAGTTTGCCACTTAAATTCAGGGTATCCTGGATATTATTCCTGCTATATTTAATTGGGGGTTATGCCATTTTAGAAAGTAACAATTCTGCTTTGGGATATGCCTTTTTGTTTTCGTATTCGTTGATGTCGGGTATTCTGGTTGGACAAAAGGGAGCTTGGTGGTCGATTCTTATTATCGTCACCACATTAGTACTTGAGGGCATTGTGCTTTATTTCCTCGAATTGGAACTGCCTTTCAAGCCTGTTCTTAGTTTGAGTGACTATGTACAAATGGCCATTTCTTTTTTGGTTATCAACTTGGTTACTTTATTGCCGTTGGTGAGTTTACTGAATGGATTAATGTTTAGCCTTGAAAAGGAAAAGCGATATCGACGCCTTTTGCGACGTGAGCATGAAGATTTGGCTCTGGCTAAGCGAAAAGCCGAAGAGAGCGATCGTTTGAAAACCGCCTTTTTATCCAATATGTCTCATGAAATTCGGACCCCAATGAATGCCATTCTGGGATTTTCGAATTTGCTGTCTCATCCTGAAATAAATACAGCCGAGAAAGAGGAGTTTGTAAATTTGATAAAAATCAATGGTAAAAATCTACTCACTTTGGTGGAAGATATTATTGATGTGTCAAAAATTGATAGTGGTCAGTTACAGATAAAAAACGCACCCTGTAAATTGCACCAGCTTATGATGCAGGTGTATGAGTCGTTCTTCAATGACATTAAAAGACGTGGTCTCTTTAATCTGAAACTTTATTTGAAAGAAGGTATTGGCGATGAGGATGTAATGGTATTAACGGATGCACATCGCTTGCAACAGATATTAATTAATCTGGTGGGTAATGCTGTGAAGTTTACCGAACGTGGATTTGTGGAATTTGGATATGAGCAAAAGGATGATCAATTTCTTAGTTTCTATGTGAAAGATACTGGTATTGGACTTCCTAAAGGGAAAGAAGATGATATTTTTGACCGGTTCTCGAAATTCAACAATGATAAGCAACGTCTATATGGTGGCACTGGAATTGGTTTATCGATTGCCAAACATCTGGTAGAATTGATGGGTGGTGAGATTTGGGTGGAATCCGAGCCGTTAGTTGGAACCACTTTCTATTTTACCCTTCCTTTTCATCGACTGGCACCTCAAACTAAATCATTAGAGGAGAAACAGCAACCGGTGAATGAGTTCAATTGGGAAGGGAAAACGTTTTTGGTAGCAGAAGATGAAGAAGATAACTTCAGGTATATTGAGGTGGCATTGGCTCTTTCGAATGCGAGTTTAATATGGGCACGAGATGGCAAAGAGGCGGTGGAGGTCTTCAAGAAAGTTAGTAATATTGATTTGGTATTGATGGATATTAAGATGCCGTTGATGGATGGATACAGTGCGACCCGGGAGATTAAAAACATTAGTCGTCACATTCCGGTTATTGCACAAACAGCTTACGCGATGTCTGAAGAAAAGGAGAAATCAAAGATGGCTGGTTGTGATGATTACATCGCCAAGCCAATTGGTTATGAGGATTTATTGTTGACTATTAATAAATTTGTGCCAGGAAATGGAAGAGCTTCTTAATACTGTGGTGTTTCTACTGGTGAACCAGTATTGGAAAAATCTGCTGGATGGTAATCGCGGTGAACATTTTATGCAGGTGGTTACTCAACTTCGTGAAAACGAATAAAAAAAATCCCGCCATTAGCGGGATGTTAAACAGGTGTGAATGTTACACCGTTAGAATATCTTTCTCTTTAATCACATACAAGTCGTCTACTTTCTTGCTAAAACCGTCAGTGATTTTTTGAACTTCTCCTTCTGCATCTTTCTCTAAATCTTCAGAAAGGCCGTCTTTCTTAAGTTTTTTAAGTTCTTCAATGCTGTCACGTCGGGTATTACGCAGACTGACTTTAGCATCTTCACATTCTTTTTTAGCCTGTTTTACCAAGTCGCGACGGCGTTCTTCCGTTAATGGTGGTACACTAATACGAATCAAGTCACCATTGTTATCCGGGTTCATGCCAATGTTGGCAGCCATAATGGCTTTTTCAATGGCACCAATCAGTGTTTTTTCCCATGGTTGTATGGCAATGGTACGCGGATCAGGCGTGCTTACGTTAGCTACCTGGCTGAGTGGCGTCATGCTCCCATAATAATCAACCATAATACTATCTAACATCTTGGGATTGGCTTTTCCAGCGCGGATATGCCCAAGTTCTGTATCTAAATGCTCAAGCGATTTTGACATGCGCTCTTTGGCATCGTCAAGTATCATTTCAATTTCTTCTTGCATGATCTGTAAGATTGCGTTTTAACTATTCTTTATAACAAAAATAGGAAACTTTGTAAGAATTCAAAAATATGAGCAATGGATTAGAAATTAATGCGCTGAAGATAAGGTGTTACGAGAAGTGATCGGAAGGGTGAAATAAAAGGAAGAGCCTTTTCCGTTTTCGGACTTCACCCAAATTTCACCACTCAATAACTCAACCATCTGTTTGGTAACTGTTAAGCCAATGCCCATACCTCCAAATTCCCGTGACATGGACTGGTCCATCTGTCGGAATTTTTCAAAGATGATATCTTGATAATCATCAGGTATACCAATGCCGGAATCCTCTACGAAAAACATGTATTGATGTACCCCGTAAGGACGGCAACCATACTTGACAAACCCTTTACGGGTGAATTTTATTGCGTTATCCAATAGGTTGACAAATATTTTCAGGAGTAACTGGTTATCCGAAGTAATAGTCGGGTATAAGTCGTCTATTTTCCATTCGGCAATGATTTCCAGGTTTTCTTTGTTAAACTTTTTCTGATCAGATCGAACCTTAGGTGCTAGTTTCCGGAAAAAGGCATCCAGATCAATTTCCGCTTGGGTGATCTTATAGTATGAGGCATTGAGACAGGTAAAATCCAGAATATTATCAATTAATCCCAATAATTGTAAACCATTGGATTCAATGGCTTCAATCTGCTTCATCGCTTCGGGGTCGAATTGCTTTTGGTCCAGAACTCTTGAAAAACCAATGATGGCGTTTAATGGCGTACGCAACTCATGGGTGACAGAGGTTAGAAAGTTATTCTTTATTTCGTTTGAAATCTCTGCCTTTTTCCTGGCCCGGATTAAATCTTGTTCATGTTGTTTCTGTTGACTGATGTCGTGCAGGTTCAAAACAAAATAATCGGGTGATCCGAAGTCTCCATATATTTTATGAATGTGACATTCTACCGGTATAAAGTGGCCGTGTTCATGTTTAATCCGGAATTGGAGGGATTGCTTTTCGATAATATCCGAATTATTCAACACTTCCCAGAGAGGATTAATATCTTCGGGATGCACCAGTCCATATAAGTTCTGATTTTTGATGGCCTTTATAGGATAACCGGATAGGCTCCTGGCAGATGGACTAATGAAAAGGCAGTTGCTGTTGTTGTCCAACAATATCTGTACATACGCTGTATTTTCAGCTACAATACGGAAGTGCTCCTTTTGGGTAAAAAGGTCATCGACTATTTGTTTTTCAGGATCATTATTTTTCAGGATCAGAAAAATGCGTTCGGTGGATCGCTCTTTCAGAAAGTAGCAGAGGGCTTCCAGCTTAATGTGTTCACCTGCTTTTGTGATGAAAGTTATTTCGCAAGAAGTATAAGAATGGCTGTCAGATAAGTGACAAATCACCTGTCTGATTCGTTGAGCGGACGAAGAAGTGAGTACCCGATTTACTGAACCACCTTTCAAATAGTTCTTGCGATAACCTGACAAGTTAATGAATGATTGACTCATCTCATCAAGTAGGCCTTGTTTGTTTACAATGGCATGAACGAACTGTTTGTTAAGCGTGCTTTGATCGGGATTTTTGGCGACTTTCTTCTTGTTTGATTGCTCCCCTTTTAATTGTAGTAGCGGCCTTAAAATCCTCATAATGCTTTATTAAGCATTGTAAAAATGGCTAAAATAAATTACTTTTTTGCAGTAATACAATTTTATTTTTCAGATAAGATTTTGTTTGTAAAAAAGCTACGCAACAGGACGGTGATGACAGATGCCTTCGTAAAGGCCGCCATATGTCCGGTATGAGAAAGTTCACAGTGGGAAAAAATGGTGTTTTGGCGAAGATAACTTTTTAGATTGTTCATAGGCATTATGCCATCGTCAGCACCATATATAAATCCTATTGGGAATACTGTTTTTTGAAGTGTTAAACAATGATCTTTTCGATTTTTGAGACTTCTTATCACACAGCACATTGTTTCTTCGGAAAGGGTGGATGTAGATTGTTGAAAATAGTGCTGTACTGATTCTTCTGCTTGTTGGTGAATAAAAAAATGCAAAAGCAAATCCTTTTTGCCTTGATGAATAAACTGGAGTTCCCTGTCACGCTGTTTTATTTTTTTCTCGGAATCGGCGAAGGGAGTTGAGCTAAGTAAGCAGAGACTTCTGATAGTCTGGGGAAAGCAAGAGGCTATTTCCAGGCAGACATATCCGCCCATTGAATTTCCAACTAAGTGAACCGATCCTAAATCCAATTTCTCAATAAGATTTACAATTTGTTGAGCTGTTTCGGATATGTAAGTTTCCGATGACTGATTAATTAATGGGCTCTGACCAAAACCAGGTAAATCTGGAATCAGAAGGTTGTAGGTATCCAAAAGACGATGATATTGGTCCCAAATATGCCGGTTTTCAAGATAGCCATGCAGTAAAACAACCGTTTGATGTTTTGACTTTCCGGAAAAAAAATATGTAACTTTAGTTGCTTTCAAATCAAATGCTTACTGCGTTAATGTTTTTAATTAAAAAGGATGGTGAAAATCACAAAATAAGATAAACTTAACTGAATTATTATTTTTAAAATGTAATAAGAAATGTTAAAAATAGAATAAAAAGAAATAATAGTAGGCTGGTTACTTAGAATTGATATAAATATAGATTTATTTCTTTAATATTATTTGTGCGTAGCCTGTTTCAAACCTACATTTGCAGGCTCTAAAAACAATTAGTTTTAAACAAATAAATAAATTTTAAAAGGATTCCTATGAGTACTATTTTTGGTTCCTCAATTGGGAAAAAGCTCTTGATGAGTTTATCAGGACTTTTTTTGGTGACTTTCTTAATAATTCACCTTTCCATTAACCTATTACTGCTTGTACCGGATGGTGGGCAGATGTTTAATGTCGCTGCTAATTTTATGGCCATGCCATTAATAAAGTATGGTTTACAGCCTGTGCTATTTGGTGGTTTCATTATCCACATTATTTATGCAGCCATATTGACCCTGCAAAACAACAAAGCACGTGGTTCTGCTAAGTATGCATCTGGTAATAATACCAAAGATGTGATGTGGGCTTCTAAAAACATGTTTATTTTAGGGCTTACTATTTCAGCCTTCTTAGTGGTTCATTTGATTGACTATTGGGTACCTTTACAGCTTACTCATGGTGCCAAATCAGTAACCATTGATGGTGTAGAAATGCATAATGCCTATGCGTTGGTTAATGCTTCATTCTCTGAGCTATGGAGAGTTGTTATTTACTTGGTTGGATTTTTGGGATTAACCATTCATTTAACTCATGGTTTCTGGTCTGCTTTCCAAACACTTGGCTTGAGCAATAACATCTGGCGTAAGCGCTGGACTGTCATCGGTATTGCTTTCGCATGGGTTGTAGGACTTGGATTCTCTACCATTGCAATTTTACAATATGCATTGTTTCAATAGTAAAGCCTAAAAGTATCACGATATGATTAATTTAGATTCAAAGATACCACAAGGGTCAGTTGCCGAAAAGTGGTCTAATTATAAAGCCGGTCAGAAACTGGTGAACCCTGCTAACAAGCGTAAGCTGGATATTATTGTTGTTGGAACAGGTTTAGCAGGTGCCTCTGCAGCTGCTTCATTTGGTGAGATGGGGTTCAATGTAAAGAACTTCACTATCCAGGATTCGCCTCGTCGTGCACACTCTATTGCTGCACAGGGAGGTATCAACGCTGCGAAAAACTATCCTAATGATGGTGACTCTGTTCATCGTTTATTTTATGATACAGTTAAAGGTGGTGACTACCGTGCACGTGAGGCAAATGTACACCGTTTAGCTGAAGTGAGTAACGATATCATCGACCAATGTGTGGCACAAGGGGTTCCTTTTGCACGCGAATATGGTGGTTTGTTGGATAACCGTTCGTTTGGTGGTGCGCAGGTAAGCCGTACTTTTTATGCCAAAGGACAAACAGGTCAGCAGTTGCTAATTGGTGCTTACCAGGCGTTAATGCGTCAGGTAAATGCGGGTACTGTTGATTTACATACACGTACTGAGATTGTTGACATCGTAATGGTGGACGGCAAAGCACGTGGTGTGATTGCACGTGACCTGGTGACTGGTGAATTCCAGCGTCATTTTGCTCATGCAGTTGTATTGGCTACAGGAGGATACGGAAATGCATTTTTCTTATCAACAAATGCAATGGGATCGAATGGTTCAGCTGCGATTAAAGCATACCAGAAAGGTGCTGCTTTTGCGAATCCTTGTTTCGCTCAGATTCACCCAACTTGTATTCCTGTACATGGGGAGTTCCAGTCGAAATTGACGTTGATGTCAGAGTCCTTGCGTAACGATGGACGTATCTGGGTGCCTAAAAAGAAAGAAGATGCTGAAGCGATTCGTGCCGGTAAATTAAAGCCTACACAAATTAAGGAAGACGACCGTGATTACTATTTGGAGCGTCGTTACCCTGCATTTGGTAACCTGGTACCTCGAGATGTGGCTTCTCGTGCAGCTAAAGAACGTTGTGATGCGGGTTATGGTGTTGGAGCGACTGGTTTAGCTGTTTATCTTGACTTTAAATCTTCTATTGAGCGTTTAGGTGAAGATGCTATCCGTGAGCGTTACGGAAACTTATTCCAGATGTACGAAAAGATTGTGGATGACAATCCATATGATACACCAATGATGATTTATCCCGCTATTCACTATACAATGGGTGGTATCTGGGTAGATTACGAATTGCAAACAACTGTTCCTGGTTTATTTGCTGCTGGTGAAGCTAACTTCTCCGATCACGGTGCAAACCGCCTGGGAGCTTCTGCTTTGATGCAGGGATTGGCCGATGGATATTTCGTGCTTCCATATACAATTCAAAATTATTTAGCTGATGACATCTCAACGCCTCGTATGACAGGTAATGAGAAAGAATTTGTGGAGGCTGAAAAAGAAGCCAAAGCGAAATTCGAAAAATTATTAGCCATTAAAGGTAATCGTTCGGTTGACAGCATCCACAAAGAGCTTGGATTAGTAATGTGGGATTTCGTTGGTATGGCTCGTAACAAAGAAGGTTTAGAGCAGGCTATCGAAAAAATCGCTGCAATCAAGAAAGAATTTTACAGCAATGTTCGTATTCCTGGTTCAGGAGAAGGTATGAACGTTGAGCTTGAGAAAGCTTCTCGTTTAGCAGACTTCATCGAAATTGGTGATTTGATGGCTCGTGACGGATTACACCGTGAAGAGTCATGTGGTGGTCACTTCCGCGAAGAATATCAAACTGAAGAAGGTGAAGCGCTTCGTCAGGATGATAAATTCACTTACGCCGGATGTTGGGAGTATCAAGGTGAAGATAAAGCACCGGTTATGCATAAAGAAGATCTTACTTTTGAAGTTGTTAAAGTTGCTCAACGTAACTACAAATAATCTCGTAGGTCATTATTGTTCAAAAGTTAAACAGAGAAAAATGGAAAATAATATAAGTTTGACTCTAAAGGTTTGGCGTCAGAACGGGCCTAAAGAGAAAGGTCGTTTTGAAACTTACAAATTAGAGACAGTATCTATCGATAGTTCATTCCTTGAGATGATGGACATCATGAATGAGCAATTGGTAAACGAAGGAAAAGAGCCTGTTGCATTTGATCACGATTGTCGCGAAGGAATTTGTGGAATGTGTTCGTTGTACATCAACGGTCGTCCACACGGGCCAGATGATGACGTAACGACATGTCAGTTACACATGCGGAAATTCAAAAATGGCGAAACCATCACTATTGAGCCTTGGCGTTCAGCTGGCTTTCCTGTCATTAAGGATTTGATTGTGAACCGTAACGCATTTGACTCAATCATTGCAGCAGGTGGTTATACTTCTGTTAGCACTGGTGGTGTGCCGGATGCCAATGCGATTCCTATTTCAAAAATTGATGCGGATGAAGCCATGGATGCTGCATCTTGTATTGGTTGTGGTGCATGTGTGGCAACTTGTAAAAACGGATCGGCTATGTTATTCGTTTCAGCTAAAGTGAGTCACCTGGCCTTGTTACCACAAGGTAAAGTAGAAGCGGCGCGTCGGGCTAAAAACATGGTCGCTAAAATGGACGAGTTAGGCTTTGGTAGCTGTACCAATACCGGTGCTTGTGAGGTGGAATGTCCTAAAGGTGTTTCCATTTCTAATATTGCACGCATGAATCGTGAATTCTTAAAGGCTAAGTTGCAAGACTAATTAAGTTTGAAATTATATAAAGGGGTCGTGCTTGCATGACCCTTTTTTCGTTGATAGAGCTGTGTGTTATGATTAATTCAGTACTTGCTGGTCATCCTTTTGTAAAAAAATGTAAATATTTCGAATAGCTCTGTTTTTTTATTAACGAATGGATATTCTTTATGAATAGTGGGGATTACAGGATGAATGGCTAACTCCACTGAAAGCTTTTAACTTACGATTTGATGCTGTTTTCGGTAATATGGCTTGTGGTTTGACTTGCAGTTCGTTCTTATTTTTTATACTTTAGGTGCGAATAGTTCCCGTTTAAAACCTGTTAGAATGCCATATCGCCGCCTTCCAAACACTGATCAGGCCCGTTTAAGGGCGTTGAAAGCTGCCTTGAATAAAGGAGCTCAAATGAATCCGTTTGAATTGGCTTATTCACAAAAGCTATATTTAGAGTTACAAGG
>JAEINY010000203.1 GCA_016342595.1 Marinilabiliaceae bacterium | reverse complement strand
CAAATTAGGTTGTTAGGCTCTTTCATCCTATAGGTTTTAAATATATATATATACGCACGCCTCGTGACGCACCAAATCTATCCAACCCAGCAATTCTGCTCAAGTACAATCGACCCTGTTTATGATACTATTTTCACATCTCCTTATCTGCCGTTCCGATCACGCTAAAAGTGTTGATTACCGGACATGCCCGTGAATCACGGATAACCAATCTTATTCTTTCAGTCTTTGGGAATTCTTTGCCATTCGTTTCAGGTGAATTGCTAAGAATTATTTTCTTGTACCCGATGGTTCTCTGAGATGACATCAGGACCCATTTGTGACCATCAAAGCATTCAACAGTAAATGCCGAGACTCTCTGTCCCAATGGAATATACTCCTGCAAGATAACTCCCTTAATATCCATTGGTTGCCCCAGATCAATCTCGATGCTGGCGGTTGTTATGCCATCATTCGTAGTAAAATAAGTATCGTAATTACCATCAACCATTTTCTCAGGCCTAAACATGTCAGCCTCTCCACGCCAGGAATCGGTAGTTACCTTTACGTCTTCCCCTTGAGTCAGGTCATTTATATAGAGACCGTCTACCCAAGCTTTAAATTCCCTGAGCCTGGTAATGGATACTGTATCAATCAGACCATTCTGGTTGGGCGCCACGTTAATCAATGCCACCGCATTAAGACCAACGGTACTTTGATAATAATTTTTAAATTTATCCAGACTTATCATTGGAGTATTGTTGTAGAACCAGTTTCCCTGGGCAATTAAGGATGCTTCGGCAGGATACCACGGGCCATTTTCATCCTCAAAACTCCAGTTAGGATCCTTTACCCCACCGTGAGCACCCGGCCAGCTGGCACAATCATCAGGCAAGTACTCCACCAATGTGCCTGAATCATAAATAAGCGCCCCTGGTTGGTGCTCTTTAATAACTTCACTAACCTTTTTAAAGTCCACTTTCATATTCTCAGCACCGAAGCCGTCAAACCACAATTCGTCTACTTTTCCGTATTTAGTGAGCAACTCGGTGAGTTGGGCAATATAAAAATCGCTGTAATACGCTTTGTTACGATCAGAATTTTCATAATTCCTATCATATATTGAGCTATAGATCCCAAACAGCAAGCCTGCTTCATGGCAGGCATCCGCCACTTCTTTAACCACATCGCCTTTGCCACCGCGCCATACCGAAGACTTCAGGCTATGATCGGTGGTCGCCGTTTGCCAGTTACAAAAGCCGTCATGGTGTTTGGAAGTTAGTACAATCCCCTTGAACCCACCAGCTTTAGCGGCCTCCACCCATTGGCGGGGATCAAAGTGCTCAGGGTTGAATTTATTTGGGTCCTCTGAACCATCCCCCATATGGTTTTCACTGGGGTAAAATGTTTTAATCCCAAAATGGACAAACATCAGCATTTCTTGTTTCTGCCAATGCAATTGTTTCTCAGTAGGGATGGGCAATAACGGATCAGGCGGAGCCACTGTTTTTTGACATCCTGAAACGAGAACAACAGTAATCAGGATAAGTCCAATTAGCTTGTGGGATTTCGTCATGGTATTTGTTTTTATTAAAAAAAAATTAATTCTTTTCAACTACATTAAATTCATCTATCAGCCGGATATCTTCGGCAGAGCTTCCAATTTGAACCTCAAACGCACCCGGCTCTACCACTTTCTTCATCTCTCTGTTCCAAAGGCTCAACTCCCCAAAATCGATTGTAAATTCTACCCTTTTTGACTCTCCCGGTTTAAGTTCAATTTTACTAAAACCCTTTAGCATTTTCACCGGCATACTCACCGAACTCACCTTATCTCTCAGGTATAGCTGTACGACCTCTTTACCAGTCTTCAGACCACTGTTTTTCACCTCAACCGAAAGTTGAACGGGCATTCCTGTTTTTATATTCTTATTCACAATATTCAGTTTGGTATACTCAAAATCGGTATAACTCAAGCCATGCCCAAAACAGAAAAGCGGATCGGGAGTAGAGAATACATAATCGCGCCCCGGTTTTTCAGGTGTGCCACGATGATGATAATACCCTCTACCCGAAGGTTTATGATCGTATACCGTAGGAACGTGTCCTGCACTACGAGGAACCGAAACAGGTAACTTACCCGATGGATTTACATTCCCGAACAAGACATCAGCCACTGCAAGACCTCCCTGTTCACCAGGATACCAAGCTTCTACAATGGCATCAATATTATCTTTTTCCCATACGATAGAATAAGGCCGGCCATGGAGCATAAGCAAAACAACAGGTTTACCTGTTGCCTGAATGGCGCGTATTAAATCGGACTGTACTCCCGGAGGATCTAAAGTGGTACGATCAAGTCCTTCACCACAGGTATTATGCCTATCCAATTGGTCATTTCCCCAACCAATTCCTGAGTAGATAATACTTGTGCCGCCAATGGCTAAGACTACCACATCACTTTTGTTAGCAGCATCAACTGCTTCCTGAAATCCACTTTTATCCAAATCGGTAATACCACACCCTCTGGCATAGTTAATTTTCACATCTTTTCCGGCTACCTGCTTTATCCCTTCCAGAACAGTGATTCCGTAATCGTTACTTTTGGTAACGGTATAATCACCAAACTGCACCTGGTCGGCATTGGGACCAATCACTGCAATGGATTTTATTTTCTTTTTATCCAATGGTAAAAGCTGGTCACTGTTTTTCAATAAAACAATTGATTCCTCTGCCATTATCCGGGCATGTTGAACATATTCAGGTGTATGAATTTTTTCTGCTCTTTTTTTAGATACTGAAAAAGGTTTGTCGAACATACCGGCCCTAAATTTGGCGAACAGCATGCGCTTAACAGCAATATCCACAACTTCCTCCTCCATCTCACCACTTTCCACCAAAGCCTTTAACTCACCATATGCATATTTTCCGGGAGCTTCCAGATCAACTCCGGCTGTAAGCGCCTGACGGGCTGTTTCCTTTTTAGTCCCGGCGGTATGATGAAAATTCTGTAACATATTTATAGCGGTATAATCAGAAAAAACATACCCTTCAAAGCCCCATTCTCCACGTAGAACATCGGTTAACAACCATCGGCTGGCATGTACCGGCACACCATCCACCTCATGGTAACCAGGCATAATACCGTAGATATTAGCTTTCTTAACCGCTGCCTCAAACGGCACAAAATGTAAGCTGCGAAGCTCTCTCTCCCCAACTACTGCCGGAGCAATATTAATACCTGATTGAGGAATGCCGTATGCCACAAAGTGTTTGGCGGTACACATCACTTTATTATCCGGGATCTGTGTTTTTGTTATCTCAGGATCGCCTTGCATACCGGTGACAAAAGCGACTCCCATCTGCGATACCAGCCAGGCATCCTCACCGTAACACTCTTCCACACGTCCGTAACGCGGATCACGGGCCAGGTCAAATAGCGGAGATAATGCCTGATCCACACCGGCTGCTGTAGCTTCGCTGGAAATAATCTCCCCCATGCGATGAATCAGTTGCGGATTCCAGGTACTCCCCTGACCGATAGCTTGCGGAAAGATGGTTGCACCCAATGCCATTTGTCCGTGCAGACATTCAGCAATTTGTATGCCCGGTATCCCCAGTCTGGTTTTCTCACGCAGGTATTTATCCGCTGCTTCCGAGAATTTTGCGATCTTTTCATGCTCCACAAAGGGACTTTCCAGACAACCGACACTTTGCCCGCCAAATAACTTTTCCAGCGATTCCGGGGTCACCTCTCCTTTATCATCCATCTTAAGCTGATTGAGGCTTTTCATGGACAACTGATCAATCTTTTCATCCAGAGTCATTCGTGACAAGAGGTCAGTAACACGCTGCTCATTGGATAAATCGGGATTCTGATACGGGTATTTATATTTTTTGGCTGATACCGCTGTAATAGTAATAAATGCTATCACCAATAGCATCACTTTCCTGAATAATAACTTTTTCATTTATATCTTTCTTTAATATCTTATCTGAATTGTATTAAAAGAAACAGGTTTCAAATCGGCCACCAACAATTGATCATCAACCTGTTGTTGTTTTTGGTCAGTTCGTATGACCACATCAACAGTTTCATCAGGCACACTCTTTTTAACCTGTATTGCCAGGTTTTCATTCCAGAAAGATCCTGCCGATGAAGATCGTCCTTCGATCAGAATCGATTTCTGACACGAGGAGAAGCATACTCCCAACGCCACACAAAAAAATCCTATTATTAGTATCCTGTTTTGTTTCATTAGTTTATTTTTTATCCACGAATTCTTATTCTTAACTGAACCTATAAATCCTAGTATTCATCTTTAATCTGGTATTTAAACCAATTGTAGTAAGCATATGCTTTGGAGTCTTTTCCATTTCCGGAGGCAAACAAACCAATATAAGGTCCGGTGTATCCTCCGCCAACATCTGCACTCATGAATTTACTATCAACCGCAGCAATTATCTGAAAATCACTGGAACCCTCTTCCGCGTAGCAAAATTCATAAAAAGTCTTCTTTCCTTCTATTTTCAGTCTTATTGAAGTGCCCTTTACAGGTATCTCCGCCTCAATATGATTGATGCTTCCCATGCGATATTTTAGAACAAGAAAATTGTGTTTATCCCTTTTTTCCAGGTATAAATCGTAATGGTAATCATTACGTGACATTATGCAGATACCGGCATGCTCATTTGATGCCTTCGCCGAAAATTCCAATTCAGTTTCAGCTGAAAAATACCAGTGCTGAATTCGGCGTCCAATAAAAGTGACGGATCCTGATGCATCATCCAAAGTCCATTGAGTGCCCTTCAACGCCAATGTTCCTCTCTTTTTACTCAATGAATAATTAGAATTGATGGGATTTCTGATATAATTCCATTCCAACCCCAATTGTTCTTCATCGAATTCGGTACTCGTGTTTTGGCAAGGAAAAGGCTTTAAGGGTAATGTTTTTACATTCATCTCAGCTGTCGCCACCCCGGTCTGATTTACCACAGGCCATCCGTTTTTCCACTCCACTGGGGCAAGCGCTGTTTCGCGCCCTAATACGGGGCAGTTACCCACTGTTGGTCGGATACACAGAAAGACCATCCACCAGGAACCATCATGAGCCTGAATCAAATCGCCATGACCCGTTGCCTGAATAACATTGTAGCTATTTCGTGAGGTTAAGATGGGATTATGAGGACAACCTTCAAAAGGACCCCAAATATTCTTGCTACGGGCAATGGTTACCTGGTGGTTGTAAAACGTGCCGCCCTCGGCTGTCATCAGGTAATAGTATCCATCTTTTTTGTACACATGGGATGCTTCAATGTATTGAGCTCCGCTGCCGGTCCACAGCATCCTGGTTTCGGAAAGCAATTTTCCGGTTTTAATATCAATCTCTGACTGATAGATGGCCCTGGGGTCATCAAAAGATGTAGCCCGGTTGGATTGAAAGTAAACCTTACCATCCTCGTCCCAAAAAAGCGAAGGATCGATGCCGGACTGATCCACATGAATGGGATCAGACCATGGCCCTGCCGGATCAGTAGCTGTTACGTAAAAATTCACATTCTTGTCTCTTGAAATCATGAGTGTTGTTACCATGTAAAAAACACCTTCATGATATCTTAGTGTCGGAGCATAAATCCCCATCGAGGGGGTTACCTCTTTTAAAGGTAACTGACTCTCTCTGGTCAAACAGTGCCCTATTTGCTTCCAGTTTACCAGATCTTTACTATGAAAAACCGGGACGCCAGGGAAATATTCAAACGAGCTATTAACCAAATAATAATCGTCACCCACCCTACAAATACTGGGATCAGGATAAAAACCGGGGATAATAGGATTTTTATAACCCTGTCCTGACATATTTATCTGACACAATAATACTAATAGTGTTGTTACAACGTATAGTTTCTTTCTCATGTGTCTATTATTTCAAGAATGACTTGTATGGATCCTGAATGCCTGCCTCTTTTTTGATTTGATTAAAATCCACATCAGACACAGGCTTTTCAGGTTGTTTCCAACTAAAGGAATGGTCCGCATTACTATCTGATAATGCTTCCACTTCTTTACTTTTTATAGCTTTATTGAAAATCATTATCCGGTTCACGCCGTATCTAAGACAATTAGCCCCCAAGTGCGAAACGACTAATTTTCCCTCTCCAGGAGTCCTGGTTTTACCTATCACTTCTTCCGAAGTAACTCCATTGACATAGAAACGAAATTTCTTTCCATCGTAACTTATGGCAAATCTGTTAATTTCATCTTCTTTCAAAGCATTTTCAATGACCAACCGGTGACTATTGTTTTTTCCATCTCCTATATTAAGGTAGGCAATGGCTTTACCCCCTTCAACCAGCATGCCGTAATAACCATCTGTATTGGCATTACCATTTTTACTTAGCACCCATTGCTGTTCTGTCCAACCGCTTAAATCAAGAAAGGTAGAAGCCAGTTTGAAATCTGCTACAACCGTTAAATGAGCAGGATCCAATTCTTTAGAATGTGTAAATACCGGACGCTCCACTTCAAGATCAAAATTATTGTCCTTCCAGGTAAAATTATGCGGACCTGTCTGACGTGCAAAGCTTGAAACCTTACCACTGATTTCCCCAATCACATTGCGTTCAAAGTGGATATATCTGCTATGAGAGTCCATTCCCATACCATCAACCACCCCGTGAACTCCTGGTCCTTTTACTATTTGATCTACAAAATTATTTTTTAATACAGTTCCGCGACTGGCACCATTATTATAATATCCGGCCGCATCACCCATGGTCTGAGATGTGTGATGGACATAATTTCCAACATACTGATTATTGAAATTATAGGTTTCCACATCATCTGCCCAACACCATCCATTGCTAATGCCACTGTTTCCTGTATAGCCTATTTCGTTATGCTCAATCAAGTTATTATGACTTTGCATCACACATAATCCAACAGCAGCCGGATGTACCTTTCCGCCATCATGGATATAGCAATTGGAAACCACATTAAAACCAGGAGCAAAATCAAAAGGGATATGGTCTTTAACCACTTCTCTATCGGGACGACCCAAAAGGATACCTCCTCCTCCAAGGTCGTACATTTCACACCCATTAAATGCAATATGAAAACATCGCTCACCTATTCTTGCAGCATAAGCGCCCACATGATTAAAACGACATTTATCAAATGTAATATGTTCTGCATTTTCAAGATTCACCGCTTGTCCGCACCGGGGAGCAGCCTGCGCATCAGTATAGCCTCCTCTTAGATTATCAGGAAAATCGGGCATACCTTTCTTTATAACCTTAGGCCACTCAGTAGTCAGGTCATAAATCCCCAAATCGTATCTGGCATATTTAAAGTTGATATTACGAAAAGCAAGATGTTGCACTTTCTTTTTAGATTCCCCCTGAAACTTCATGAATGATGAAAGGTAAGGAGCATAAATTTCCATTTGATTGGGATTTTCACCTTCTGCGGCCAGGTAGTGTACTTCTCCTTTTTTTCCGTCCAGGTACCATTCGCCGGCCTGATCCATTGCCGCGGGAATGTTTTCGATACGATAGCGCATATTGTTGCCAAATGTTCCGATTGGATAACGGCATGGCGAATTGAAATACACATCCTGCTTTTCCATATCGACTTTACGGATAGCTTGCCATGAACTCTCCCAGCTGTGATAGGTAAGAATCTCGGCTTCATCCCAATTGTCCCATTTTTCAATGTCACCTTTCTTAAACTGAAATCCACAACGACTATCCCAAAATTCCGCAGGATATTCTTGTCCGTTTTTTGGAAACCCTCTATATTTCCCAAGGGTTTTAGCATATTTAGTCAAGGCTCCTTTTGTTTTTAAAAATCCATCATTGGGAATTCGTGCCCTGGTCAGCCGCTTATTAGCTGCAAAAAGCTGCCGGAAATACCAATCTCCATTTTTCACTTCCGGTAAAGAGGCCACCCAATGATTTCCATCTACTCTTTTCCAGTTGGAAATTTTCCGACCCGCACTAACCATCACTCCATCGGCTTCTGCACCTTCAAAAACAACAGGCTTTCCTTTTTCACCATTATCAGCGGGAGTAAACAGAAGCACCTCATGCAGGAAATAATCTCCTTTTTCAACGATGATTTTCACACCATTCTCAGGCAAGCCATTCCCGGCTTTTAGCCCCCTCACAATTTCCTGAGCTCGCTGTATTGTAGCCACAGGTTGTTCCTTACTACCTGTGCCATTGTCATTGCCAACAGGTGATACATAAATATTAACCTGGGCAATAGCGCCCCAGTTAATCAAAAACAAAAGTGCAAGTATTACTATCTTTCTCATATTTGTTTGCTATAATATTATCTGATATAACTATCCTATAAGTTCGTTTATCCGCAATTAGAATCCTACACGCATTACTCACTCACAAATGCATGTACTTCACACGGCTTACCTGATGATTCAGGAGCCAGTTCAATCTTTATCTTCAGTGCTTGTATTTGTGAGGCCCAAGGCTCGTCCAGAAATATATTTTCCACCACAAAACAGCTCATGCTTTCGCATTTTTTGTCGAACCGGATATGCTCCTCTCCATGTTGACCAATACCACATCCATCTATTAAAATAAACTGTGGAGCCTCAGCCAGTATGGCTTCAAGTACATGCTCATCTAAAAATGTTTGTGCTTCTCCATACTCCCTGGTCCCATAATTACACTTGGCCATCGTTCCGGTATAAAGCACTAAGGCTTTATTTTTAAAACTATAAAGAGCTAGATCTTCTTTTGAAGGCATGTGCTGGCGGCAATCAATGACTTGTGCCAACACCTTGTATGCTTTTTTCTTAGGTTGCTTTGTATAACAGTCGATATGTGTACCTACATGACCGATTGCATTCACGGTATCTGACTGAGTTTTTGCCCATATCATGGCCGGATGATCGTCTGACAGTTTAATATCTATTTTTATCATTTTTTCCATTTGAATAACCTTGACGATAGATAATTATTGTCCTTTCATTTTCAACAGCTTTCTCCATTTCTTCTCCAAACCTGCCTTTTGAAAAGCCTCGAAATATTGAAGGGAATCTTTTTCTGTAATCGTAAAATGATTATTGATCCATATATAGTCTTCATCTTTGGTAGGCTGATTGCGACGATAAGCACCTGCATGATAATCGTATGTAACATTTCCCTCAACCGTAAACCCGGCCGTCCGCCCATCGAAAAAAATCGGTTGACTCTCGTAGTTACTGTTGGGCACACTATTAGAACGGATGCCATGAATGTGATTATAGCGTATGATGGAATGCGGCTGTGGGCCTAATGTATAAATGCCCCCACCATCTGACACTTCCAACATTGTATTACAAATATGATTATACTCAATGGTAATGTACCCGGCACAATCGATACTATCACTGTATGATTTCCACTTTTCATAAGGATAATGCATGTCGGGCCACCACCATCCGGTGGCAATACCACTATAAGGCAAGTCGTGAATACAGTTATGTGCAATTCGGATATAACGAGCAATGGATACAAAAACGGCATTACCCCCAAAATACTCTGCTGCACAATTGAAGAACAGGTTATTGGTAATCTGTACTTCCTCTGGAACCAGTGGACCTCTTAATTCTTCACCTACTGAAATGCCATTTCCTGAAATGTCGTGAAATACATTTCCGGTCAGGTCGATATTCCTTGTTCCTTTCCGGAAAGCAATGCCGCCTCCTCCCATACAGGTAAATTCACAGCGGGTAAAGCGAATGTTTTCGGCAAATTCAAAATCCAATGCACTTCCCATATAGGTCTCCTCATCATCCCCCCAATAGTCGTAACACCCCTGACGACCATTGAGGCCAGTGGGAGGTCGCAACCATTCACTATAAGCAAAGGTGATGCCTTCAAAAGTAAAGTTGGTCAACGGCTCTCGCCGGGTACCTTTTCCTTCTACCAGTGCCTGAATGACCGGCACTACCACTTCCATCTGGTTTAAATCCACACCCGTAGATGGAATACAATAGAGTATTCCTTTTGCACGATCGAAATACCATTCATTCGCAGTATCCAAAAATTCCAGGGCATTTTCGAAATAGCAGGGCCACCCTTTCTTAGGCGCATTGTAACCAAAATATTTAACATGAGGTGGCTGTAAAATTACTTCACCTTTGTGCGGCATTACACGTTTAATCTTTTTATGAGTCGTAGCCCAATTAGTGAGCGCCACCAGCTCTGCATCCGGCAAATTCTCCCAGTCGTTAGTCCAACGGGGGTCTACCGTAACGGTAAAGCGGTCATCAACGCTCCATTGATTTCCAGGATCATTAATACCTGTGATCCAATCGTAATTATACTCAATCTGTTCATTACCATCCTCAACTTTCTCCCGGACAGAGTTAAGCATGGTTATATATTTATCCGGCGCATTAACATTGGGTGTACGGGCTCTTACCACCCGCTTCCCATCAATAAATAAATGCCGGATGTTCCACTCTTCACCACTCTTTTTGGGAAGGTGCAATTGATAAATCCTCCCGTCAGTAGTTTCCCAGCCGTTTAACTTCCTGCCCCCACTAATGACTACGTGTTCGTTTTCTGCTGCCCGAAAAACTACGGGTGCCTCTTTTGTCCCGGAATCCTCTGTTGTAAAAACCAAGGTTTTATTGATGTGGTAGGTTCCTTCCTGTAAAATAACCTCCACACCCCCTTCAGGCATACCATCCTTTTTTATCTCACGGACCCATTGCTGTGCCCTCTCAAGTGTTGCTACCGGATGCCGCTTTGTTCCAGAATTTGCATCATCGCCTTTTGTGGAAACATAATACTTCACCTGTGCATTTAATAATTGACCGCCTAAAAGAAGAAAGACAACCAATAATATTTTATTCATTCGTATCATATTTAATAGCATTTTCCAAAAGCAGAAAGGATATGAAATTACCATGCATCGAAAATACAGGATCGTTAAAACTAACCTTCTCTTTATTTCTGTGAGTTCTTGTTTAGATTCGGAATTGCTATAACAAATTCGGAAATCTATTGTCAAAAATCGGATTTATCTGGCACTCCAACTAATATCAGCTTACATAGCAGTTTTGCAAGCAACTATTTCACCAGGCTTTGCCACGCCATTTTCATTAAATGCTTCAACTGCGAAAAAATAATCCACTCCTTTATTCAAACAATTTAGAGAAATATCATTTTGGTCGTAAAGCATAACTGAATGATAGAGTTTATCTTTTTTAATGCCGTAACGAAGTACATAGCCCTGTGCATTACTTTCAGGTTGCCAACGCACGGTTACTTTGCGCTCATCCTGATAATCCCGTTCCACGATAAGACCATTTACTTTACCAGGCACTTGACCATTCCCTTTACCAAAAATTCTAAAACCTGAGACAGCCACCGTTCCATCCGGAACGTTTAAAACAGTCATTCGTATATAACGGGCATTAATAGCGTTGTCAAGTGGGATATATTCATGTGGTGCATCTTTCCCACCCTCACTCAGGTCGCGTATTACTTTCCAATCCTTACGATTAGTGGAATAATCAATTCGATATTGATATACAATTAGCCATCTCCCCAAACTCACCACCAATAACTCACAAAGCCTTGATATTACGTGGTATTTAGAGGGTGTAAAGT
>JAEINY010000202.1 GCA_016342595.1 Marinilabiliaceae bacterium | reverse complement strand
TGGGTAAAGACACAGAACTGTACGGGGGTAAACCGTCTGAAATTCTACAATTAATCCATAAAATAGTCATTCGTCAATCGCGTTATTTTTACACCATTTATGAGAAAATTCTGAAAGATCTGGAAGGTGAGGATATTTTCCTTATTAATGAGATGCAATTGAATGAGAACCAAGGCGATTTTGTAAGAGCTTATTTTGAGAAAAATGTTCGCCCTTTGTTAATGCCGGTGATTATTTCGGAGGAACGGGGTTTGCCGGATTTAAAAGATGAAGCCATTTATTTGGCAGTTCACCTGAAAAAGAAGAATCATAAGAAAATTGTGGCAGCATTGATTGAAGTGCCTACCGAGGCTATTAACAGGTTCATATTATTACCGCGCACCAATCATAAACAATACATCATTATTTTGGATGATGTGATTCGGTATGAGTTACGTGACGTTTTTTACATGTATGATTTTGATGCGATTGGAGCCTACACCATAAAGTTAACAAGAGATGCGGAATTGGAAATTGATGATGAGGTTTAGAGAACTATGTCAAAAAAATAGCGCTGGGACTCGAAAAACGAAAGGAAGCACATCCTGTGCGTTTTGTGCATGATAAGGAGATGCCGAAGGAGTTGTTGAGCTTGTTATTGCGTAAGTTAAAATTTTCCAAAGATGATGCGGTAATACGAGGCGGTCGGTATCATAATTTTAAAGATTTTGTGGATTTTCCTAAAATAGGTGGAGAGCACCTTGTTTATAAAGCATTTCAGCCCATCCGACATCCGCACATTAAAAAGGCTATTCCTTTTATACAGGTACTAAAAGAAAGAGATGTTTTGTTTCATTTTCCCTACCATCCATTTGATCATTTCATTGATATTTTAAGAGAAGCTTCCATAGATCCTTTTGTTCGGGAGATTAAAATAACCATATACCGTGTGGCCAAATATTCCAATGTGGTAAACGCATTGATTAATGCTGCGCGAAATGGGAAGAAAGTGACTGCTGTGCTGGAATTACAGGCACGTTTCGATGAAAAAGCCAATATTCAATGGGCCAACCGATTGAAAGATGAAGGAGTTAAGGTGATGTATGGTGTACCTGGCCTGAAAGTGCACAGCAAACTGGTTTATATCAGCCGAAAGGAGAAGCGACAAGAGCTGTCATATGCCGCAGTGGGCACCGGCAATTTTAATGAAGAATCAGCTACTGTTTTCAGTGATCATTTGCTTTTTACCTGCAATGCTGAAATAGTTAAAGAGATTGGGAATATTTTTCTGTTTTTTGAGAAGAATTTTCGGATCCCCCGGTTTAAGCATCTCTTAGTAGCGCCATTTTATTTAAGAAATAAGATTGTCCGGTTAATTAATCAGGAAATTCAAAATGCGCAGGCGGGTAAAAAAGCATTTATTTATCTCAAGCTGAATAATCTGGTGGATCTGCGAATGATTCACTATTTGTATAAAGCGAAAGCCAGTGGCGTAGATGTGCGATTGAATGTACGTGGGATGTTTTCCATGACACCCGATTTTCATCCTGAACACGAACCTATTCCGGCCATTGCATTAATTGATCGCTTTTTAGAACACTCCCGGATTTTTATCTTTGCTAATCAAGGTCATCCTAAAATATGGCTCTCTTCAGCTGATTTAATGGGACGTAATCTGGATCGAAGAGTCGAAGTAGCTTGTCCGGTCTACGATTCTGAATTAAAAGAGGAGTTGTTAAAGATGTTTGACATCCAATGGAAAGACAATGGTTCTGCTCGTGTCTTAGACAATGAGTTGACAAACACCCTGAAAAAGAAAAAAAGAGGGCGGGTGATGAAAGCTCAACAGGCATTTTATGAGTATTTAAATGAACGTTTGTAATTAACGGAGATACATTGTTAGTAGCTCATTATACAAATTACTAAGCTTCTCTTGAGCTGATTGCAATGCGTAATTAGAGAGGTAATGAAGTCTAAACAGGTTTAACAAATACTTTTATTCAAGTATTTATTTTATATCTTCAAAGCTGAATAAGCACTACACGCATGAAGATAAAAAGCAATCTGTCCTTTTTTATACTTTTCTTTCTGACGACCTCTGTTTTAAGTCAAAAAATTACCCTTCGTTATAGTGAACTGGCCGTTGATGATGGTATGTCCAATAATTCGGTTAGTACGATCTTGCAAGATAGTAAGGGTTTCATGTGGGTTGGTACTTATTATGGATTAAATCGATACAATGGGTATGAGTTTGAAAACTTTTATAGTGATCTTAATGATCCTCATTCGTTATCGAGTAATTTTATAACAGCTCTTCTGGAAGATAAAAATGGGGATTTATGGGTAGGTACCAAAATGGGTTTAAATCGGTTTGATAAAGACTCGGAGGTATTCAACCCCTTTGTTGTTAATTTGGATGAACCGGCTTCACTTACCAATAATCAAATAGGTGCCTTATTGTCTGATAGTCGGGGTAATCTCTGGATTGGGACGATGGGAGGAGGGCTACATTTGTATCATGAAAATGTACAGGGTTTTTCATGTTATGCCCAGATCAATAATAAAGCCAGTGATATAAATCAGATATCTGCCTTGACCGAAGGGTACGAAGGGGGAATTTGGGTGGGCACATATGGTAATGGCTTAAGTTTTTTTAATCCACGTGAGCCATTCTTTATTAATTATGATTATCCTACCATGGAAATCAATGATTTACTGGATGATGGGAATGGGAGTATCTGGATTGCCACCGCTAATATGGGGATGTACCGTTTTGATAAAGAGATGAAAGCGTATGAAAAGTTACACCTTCATCCCGATCGTGAAGATGATACCATGAATATTATTATGTCCTTGTCGTTAGATAAGATGGGTAATATTTTCGCATCCGTTGATGGAGGCGGTGTGGTTATTGTTGATCCGATCCAACGTTGTGTAATTTTATCGGATGAAGAACATGATGCTTTTGATGATTTCGATGATTTCGATACGCGCGCTGTATATCGGGTTTACATTGACAGTAATGGGTTGTACTGGATTTGTACAATTGGTAAAGGGATACGTGTCTTGAATATGGATCGTAATCGCTTTTATTATTATGTGCATTCTGAGGATGATAATACGACCATTAGTGATAATGCTGTTATCTCTATGTTACAGGATTCGCAACAACGCATTTGGGTAGGTACGGATGGAGGGGGAATCAATCTGTTTGATGCTGAAACAGGAGCGTTTAAGAGTTTTGGAAGGCTTAATGGTCAGAGTAATAAAGTTATTAAACGTATTTTTGAAGATGACAAACAACAACTGTATATCGGTACATATGGGGGCGGATTAGTACTGTTTGATCCTCTTCGCGAGCGCTTTGAATCCTATAATCCGGTAGGTTATGTTAATGATGAACAACAAGAGTTATCCGTATGGTCAATTGTTCAGCAGAATAAGGGAAAACTTTGGGTAGGATCACTCGGGAATGGATTATACGAATTTGATACCTCAGACAAAACCTTTGCTCCCCTATCTGGAATATTTCCTGATTTAGCTAATCTAATGAATGGTTATATTCTATGCATGTATGTGGATAGCAGTAATAATCTTTGGATTGGAACCAGTAATGGGGCCTATGTTTGGTTTGCAGGTAGTGATCGCTTTGCCCGGTATTTTTACGATGAGTTTAATAATAGCGGTGTGGGACCCAATGCGATCCTTAGCATATTCGAAGATAAAGATAAGCATATATGGTTTGGATCGAATGGGGGAGGATTAAGAATGTTAGATCCTGAATCGGGCGAATTTATTCAATTAACCGAAAAGGAAGGATTAGCACAAGACCAGGTGTATAAAATTATTCAAGATTATTCCGGTCATCTCTGGTTTGCAACCCACGGGGGTATCTCGAAGTATGACTTCGAGACGGGACGATTTCAAAATTATGATAGTGGGGATGGATTATCTGGCAGTGCCTTTTCCAGTGTTTTATTGTCAGATAAAGGTCAGATTTTTGTTGGTGGCGTGAAAGGGTTAAACGTGTTTAATCCTTCAGTAATTAAAATTAATAGTAACATTCCAAGGGTTATCATATCCGGTTTGAACATCAATAACCTTCCTGTGCATGCAGATCTGGATCAGAGTCCGTTAACGTGCAATATTGCTGAGACGGAAGAGCTTGTATTGCAATATGATCAGAATAGTATCGGGTTAGAGTTTGTGGCGATAAACTATTTTATATCTGAGAAGAATAGATACAGTTATATTCTTGAAAACGCTTCAGAAAACTGGAGTCTGCCAGAGACCAATAGGAGTGTTAAATATAATAATCTGAAGCCAGGTAACTACGTGTTTAAGGTAAAAGCGGCAAATAATGACGGTTATTGGAGTAAGGAGCGGGAGTTAAGGATTCGAATAAAGACACCCTGGTGGAAGACCTGGTATGCTTTTGTTTCTTATTTCGTTTTATTAGCAGGTATTATTTTTGCTTATATACGGTATTCCCTCATGTGGATGGATTTGAGACGAAAATTAGAATTTGAAGTCATGGAGCGTGATAAGATTAAAGAACTCAATCAAATGCGACTTCAGTTTTTTACTAATATTTCCCATGAATTCCGAACGCCACTTACGCTTATTTTAGGGCCACTGGATTCTTTAAAGAAGAATTTGCAATTGGAAGGAGACAATCAAACCTTGTTTGATGTGATGCATAAAAATGCAAATATGTTGTTGCGTCTCATTAATCAGCTCTTAGACTTCAGGAAAGTACAGACCGGCTCTATGGAATTAAATGTGAAAGGGGCTGATATCGTGGCTTTTTCGGAGAAATGTGCAGCGGGGTTTAATTACATGAGTCATGAAAAAGGGATAACTTTTAAAATAAGAAAGGAAACCGGTAGACTGGTTACGCAATTTGATGAAGATGTATTGGAGAAAGTGATTTATAATTTGCTGGCCAATGCATTTAAATATGGGCATTCTAATGGTCATGTCGATCTCGTCATGTCACAGGTGCAATGTGAAACACGGGGTGTCAAAAAGGCCTGTTTTCTATTAAAGGTCATTGATGATGGTCCTGGCATTGCTTTTAATAATCCTCAGGATGTTTTTATTCGCTACAAACAATTCAAGCATATCACTACTTCTCATCAGCCTGGAACTGGTATTGGACTAGCTTTAACCAAGTCCTTGGTCGAGTTGCATGGTGGAAAAATTACCGTTGAAAGTGAAAAGGATAAAGGGTGTACGTTTTGTGTTTACCTGCCAATTGAAAAAGTTAGTTTATCAGTAGATAATTCAATGACGTTCATGGCAGATGATGTTGAAGAAAATACCTTTTGGCATCCTGAAATATTCAACGATCGGCAAAAGGCAGATATAGATATTAAAAAGAAATATAAGTTATTGGTGGTGGATGATAACGAAGAAGTAGTTTCGTTTCTTGAAAGCCTCTTAGGTTCCGCCTATTATATCGAAAAAGCACATGATGGCGCGCAAGCCATGGAGTTGGCCTTGCGTCGTTCATTTGATCTGGTGATCACCGATGTGATGATGCCTAAAAAGGATGGGATTGAGTTGTGTCATGAATTAAAAAATAATATTCAAACCAGTCATGTCCCGGTTATTATTTTGTCTGCACGTTCTTCGGTTGAAAGTAGGATCGAAGGCCTTAAAACAGGGGCTGATGCCTATGTGCCCAAACCATTTAATCCGGAGCTACTGGAAGCTTATATAGAAAATTTACTTCAGTCACGGGAGAAATTGAAAGAAATTTTTGTTGGTAATAGCGTCGTTCTGCCTTCAGATATCACGTCCACTAGCGTTGATGAGAAATTTGTGAGTAAAGCCATGGCTGTTGTGAAAGCGAATATGGCTGATGAGTCGTTTAGTGTAGAAGATCTTTGCCAGGAATTGAATATGAGCCGAAGTAATCTGCATCGAAAAATTAGGGCCCTCACAGGAAAATCTACCACCGAGTTTATACGTACCATTCGTTTGAAAGAAGCTGCCGGAATTTTAGTTTCTACCGACGATCAGATCAGTGAAATTGCCTATAAGGTTGGTTTTAATAGTAGTTCCTATTTTATTAAGAGCTTTAAAAAGGAGTTTAATATGTCACCCGGACAATATAAACAGCTTCAGCAAAAGTGGCAATAAAGCTTTATTACCAGACAAACTAGATAGAAATTTTATTTCACTCCAATTTGTCGCGTAGTACTACGCATATTGTTTGCGTGCACCTACGCAAAGAGTTCGCGATTATCTACGCAAGGAATATGCGTGCACCCACGCGAATTAATTGTGAGCAATTGTCTGATTGTTAAGGTTAATGAGTCGGTTTGTGATTTAGGTTTCTTAAAAGGGAATCAGATGTTAGGGCCTTTTATGGAGGGCTTAATTATCAGGAACGAAATCATTTTTGGTAACTATTTTGATCTTGATTTCTATAGTCGGCTTAACTGCTTCTTCAGGTTTTCAATTTTCCATATCGAATTAAAGTATTGTGTAGGGGGTTTGCTATTTCTCTTTGAGGCCATATCAACGTTAAGCCATGCCATTTTCTATTTGGACTTTCATGTTTAGTTAAACAAAATGTGAAAAAGGAGTTAAATTTTAATGTTTTTGCACCTTCTTATTTCTTGATTTTTAACAGTTATTCAATAAAAACGCAACAATGGTACAAGGTTGCAACAATGCTACAATGAATACCCAATTGTGTTATTTATTTCAACATGTGTGTTAAGTCATGTTAACATCTGGGGCTAGTTTTACCATCATGAAAATGTCAATAAGCAATAGTGAAAAAAGAACCATTAGAAGTGAAACCAAGCGGTACTTTATTATAAGGACCTCCTTGGTTATCCTTTTAATAGTGATGCTTTCATTATTGCTTTTACTCACATTTATTTAAAAATCATGTTCACTAATTCCAAAAATTAAACTCTTTATGAAAAACAATTCTAACTGGTTTCAAAGAGGTGTATTGGGTGCCGTGATGCTGCTGTTTTCAGTAAGTATGGTGTTTGCCCAGGACATAACGATCAGCGGTACCGTAACAGGCGCTGAGGACGGATTGCCTATACCAGGGGTGTCCGTTGTAGAAGAAGGTACGACAAATGGTACCATTACCGATATTAACGGTAACTATTCGATAACTGCACCAACCGGCGCTGTTGTCGCTTTTACTTTTGTAGGAATGAAAACTCAGGAATTTACGTTGGGTGCTCAAACAAAAATTGATGTGGTATTGCAAGCTGATGCATTTGATGTGGATGAGGTTGTGGTGACGGCGTTAGGTATTAAAAAAGAGAAAAAATCTCTTGGTTATGCCATGCAGGAAGTAAAGTCTGAACAGCTGAACTCAACAATGAACCCAACTGTTTCAGGAGCGCTTCAGGGAAAAGTAGCCGGTGTACAAATTAGTGGTTCAGGCTCAGGTTTGGGTGGATCTTCTAAAATCACAATTCGTGGTAACTCATCTATTTCAGGTAACAACGAACCTTTGTGGGTGATTGATGGTATTCCAATGGATGATTCGCGTAATGGAGATGAGCAAACTACTGAATTTGGTGCTGGTGCTAACAGAGGTATCGATCGATCAGGTGGTGCCAGTGATATCAACCCTGAAGATATTGAATCTATCTCGGTTCTGAAAGGGCCTAATGCTGCTGCATTGTACGGTTCACGTGCTGCTAACGGCGTTATTGTTATTACAACCAAAAAAGGTACCTCAAAAGGTATGGGAATCCGATATAATGGAAGTGTAACGTTTGAAACTCTTTCTGAAACATTCGAATTTCAGAACAAATACGGTCAAGGTGTTGGTGGCGTTTATGCAGGTGGTCCAAATGATCCTGGAACTTCATGGGGGCCATTAATGACCGGGCAGACTATTGATAACTGGCTACCGGGTGGTCAACCATACAAAATGACTGCACAGGAAGACAGGTTAGATGATTTCTATCGCACCGGTATAAGTCATAACCACAATGTTTCAGTGGATAAAGCTGGAGAAGATTATTCTATTTTATTCTCTTTAGGTCGTAATGACAGTAAAGGTATTTTCCCAGGAAGTAGAATTGAAAAGAATTCATACAGTATTAGAGCGTCTATTGATTTGACTGATAAATTGAAAGTTGATTCTAAAATGAATTACATTAATACCCAAGGTACAAATAGAGCTGCTCAGGGATTATATGGTGCTTATGCACAATTTATTCAAATGCCAAGACATATCAGAACTCAGGATCTGCAGCCTGGTTATATTCAGGAACTGCAGCCTGGTTATAATATAATTGGGCAGCATGTGAACTGGAATGGTCCGAATGCGACCTATCGTAACCCATATTTCCAGAAATACAGAGATCAGAATAACGACGAAAGAGAACGTCTTATTGGATTTGTTTCTGCTTCCTATGATTTTACTAAGAACCTGAAGTTAACTGCGCGTCATGGAATGGATTGTCACAGAACTAAGGTTGAACTGAGAATTAAAAATGGACATCGTGGTATTGATGACACCGAGATCGGCTACTGGAATTCTGAGACAAATGTAAAAGAGCAAAACACCGATTTTTTATTAGCATTTAACGATCGTTTTGGTGATTTTGGCGTTTCTGCCAACTTTGGTGGTAATATTATGAATAGAGTAAATGAAGATTTGAGTGCGCAATCGGGAAGACTAAATGTTAATGAAAGATATTTCCTTGAAAATGGTTCGGTACCTGAAGTAACTAATTCATACACAGAACAGGAAACGCAATCTTTATACGGCTTTGCTCAAATTGGATATAAAGACTATTTATATCTTGATATTACAGGGCGAAACGATTGGTCTTCAACCTTACCATCTGAGAACTGGTCTTTCTTTTACCCTTCTGTTAGCATGAGTTGGATTGCTACGGAAATGTTAGATTTACCTTCATGGTTAACATTTGCAAAAGTTCGTGGATCCTATGCTTTTGTAGGTAATTCTGCTGATGCATACATGTTAAAAGAAGTAATGACTGCAGAAGCAGGATTTGAAGGAAATACTGTTGTATTGCCTTCACAAAGAAAGCAATATCCTGACCTGAAGCCTGAGCAAACGAAGTCGACTGAATTAGGGGTAGATTTAAAACTTTTCAATAATAGATTGGGTCTTGATTTTACAACTTATAAAGCAACCACTGAAAATCAAATTTATGTTGCTCCTACTGCTCCTTCTTCCGGATATGCTGAAGTTGTTATTAACGCTGGTGAGATTGAGAATAAAGGATTTGAGTTTATGATTTATGCCACTCCTATCCAAACTAAAGATTTCAAGTGGACAATTGATTTTAACTACTCTAAAAATGAGTCCTTTGTTAATGAGATGTCACCGGAGGTGAAGATTACAACTTTCGGACACATTGACAGAAATCCTAGAATGGCCGTAGTTAAGGCTGAAGAAGGACAGAGATTTGGGGATATTTATGGTAAAAAATATCGGAGACATACTAACGGTGAAGTTATGATTGGTTCTAACGGATTGCCTATGATTGACGAGGATCAGAAAGTGGGTAATATACAAGCTGATTGGACAGGTGCTTTAAGTACTTCATTTAATTATAAAAGTGTATCCTTAGGAATGGTGTTCGACATTAAGCAAGGTGGTGATATCGTATCAATGACTGAATCTATTGCTGCTGGAGCGGGAACTGCAAAAATCACTGAAGAAAGGAAGCAGTTTGTTGTAGATGGCGTATTGGAAGATGGAAGTAAAAATACAACTGAAGTATCTACTGAGAACTATTACACTCACATTGGTGGACGATATGGAGTGGCAGAAGAATTTCTTTATGACGCTTCTTATGTACAGTTGAGAGAGCTTTCTTTAGGGTATACTTTACCAAAGAGTTTAGTTAGTAAGGTCGGTGTTCAGAATGCAAGAATTTCCTTTATTGGACGTAACTTGTTCTTCCTGCAAAACAATATGCCAGGAACTTCACCTGTACCCGGAAATGATAGAACGATTGCATCCAGAGGGTATGAGCTAGTGTCACAGCCTTTGACAAGAACTTATGGTTTCAACTTATCTCTTAAGTTTTAAAAAGATTCAATATGAAAAATAATATTATAATACTGTTTTTAGTAATGTTTGTATTCTCATTCTCGTCATGTACCGACGATTTTGAGGAGATGAATACAAACCCGTCAGCCATCGTGGTTAATACGAACCCTGCGCTGTACATGTCTGAATTGTTCTTTAGAGGATACACTTATGGTGATTTGCAAACATCAACTAACTTGCATCACGATTTATATTCTCAGTATTTATCTAATGTTCAATCGGGCTTCAATACAACACCTTTTTATATTGCCAACGATAGCTGGTTAAGTAATAGGTGGTTGAGATACTATACGATTTATTACAAGCTTCATTTAAAGATTCTTGAAACGGAGGAGTTAAGTGATGTGAATTCTAATGCTGCCAATTACAGTAGAATCTATTTTGCATGGATGTCAGCTAATATGACTGATACTTATGGTGATATGCCATTTTTAACAGCATCTATAGGTGAAAATAATCAGAAGTTTGATAAGCAGGAAACTATTTTTTCTGAAATTTTCAACTTACTGACCGAAGCTGAAGCCAACCTGGTCGTAAGGGATGATAAATTCAATCCTGGCGATTATGATATCATCTATGGTGATGAAGGGGATGAAGCTCCAAATTATTGGAAAAGATTTGCCAACTCTCTTCGCCTAAGATATGCAATGAAGATGGTAAATGCCTCTCCAGCTAAAGCTAGAACAGAGGCTGAAGCTGCAATGGCGAAAGCTTTAATTCTTGATAACAGCCAAAATGCATTGTTGTCAACTGATTATGAGAGAGCTGGATGGGGTTCTTACGGTAACCAACGTTGGATGATTGAAAACTGGGGTAGAGGAGCACACTTTGTGATGTCTAAATCGATGGAAAAATATTTCCAAACAGAAGCTACTATTGCCGATCCAAGACAATCTATCTTGTTCTACAATGTTGAAAACAATCCTGGTGTATGGACTGGTAAAAGAAACGGTGAGAACAGTTTTCCAAGTGTAGCAGATAACTATTCAACACTTAGTACTGACTATTTTACATCAGATAAGAGGTATGAGTTATTTGAAGCAGCAGAAACTTACTTCTTGCTGGCGGAAGCCAAATTACGTGGTTGGAATCTTGGAGAGAACGATGCTACTGTGCAGGAGTTGTATGAAAAAGGAATTAGAGCTTCTATGGAGTTTGTGGGTGTAAGTACTGATGATGCTAATGCTTATGTCGCTGCTTTAAATGGTCTAGACGTGTTTGCTGGAACTGATAGAGAGGCTATTCTGGAGAAAATTATTAACCAAAAGTGGGTAGCTTTATTCCCTAGCGGACCTGACGGATGGGCAGAATTCAGAAGAACAGATTATCCTGCACTATACAATATCGTTGACCCTGATGAAACATATGTAAAAAAGAATTTATTCATTAAGAGATGTAAGTATCCGAATAATGAGTACGATGCAAATGGTGCTAACATGCCATATGAATCAGTTACAGCAGAGCGTTTGGATGACAAAGTATGGTGGGATGTAGAAGATACCAATAATGCTGATGGTACCAGGAAACAACCCAATAACTTTCGTTAATAGGCCCT
>JAEINY010000201.1 GCA_016342595.1 Marinilabiliaceae bacterium | reverse complement strand
TGGAATACAAATAACATAATAATTAAAAATCGTTGAAGTCTTGAAATTTCATTAGTTTTTAAACTGCACTCATTATTGCTTTCGTTTATTTCGCCTCAGTATTTATTTCTGGTTTTCGGTATTACACTTATTAATCTGGTCATTCATTACTGGAATAAGTGGAATGTATTGGATTATCTTACATCTATTCCCATGCTTCTTCGTTTGTGTCGAGCCGCTAAAAATCTTTTGGAAATTGAACATGACGGGAAGTTGACCCCCTTAAGTCAAGCGCTTCGGCATGTGGCCGGCGTTAAAAAACAAATGCTTTTCTTTAAAATTGAGGCTGGTGTGCAGGATGATCTGAAAGCTGGTGTTTCCGGTTTATTTGAGTTGGTAAAGATTGTTTTTCTGTTGGATCCGCTGGCTCTATTTGGTGCATTGAAGCAGATTGAGGATAAAAAGGATGAGATTCAAATGATTTTTGAATATGTGGGGCGGATTGATACAGCCATTTCAATTGCCTCGTTACGAGAGGGATTATCTGCCTATTGTATTCCTGAAGTTGTAGATTCTAAAAAATCCCTGATAGCCAACAGATGTGTGCATCCACTCATTGCGGACTGTGTGCCAAATTCCATTTTATTGAACGATGAATCATTGTTGCTCACTGGCTCTAACATGTCAGGCAAAACCACTTTTATTCGAACCATTGGCATTAATGTCTTAACAGCTTTAACCATCAATACGTGTTTTGCTGAGCACTTCAGCTTACCGCGTTTACGTCTTTGGTCGGCCATTCGCATCAGTGATGACTTGATGAATGATCGGAGTTATTATTTCGAAGAGGTGCTATCCATAAAAGAGATGATTGCTCAAAGTACCAGTGGGTATCCCAATTTATTTTTATTGGATGAACTGTACAAAGGCACCAATACCATTGAGCGCATATCGGGTGGGAAAGCGGTGTTCTCACACCTTAATCAGGGCTATAACTTAGTGCTGGTATCTACGCATGATGTGGAGTTGACCCATTTGTTGAAAGGAGAGTTTAAGTTAAATCACTTTACTGAATTGGTGAAAAAGCGTGATATCCAGTTCGATTACCAATTGAAAGAAGGTCCTTTAACAACCCGCAATGCCATCAAGATTTTAGAGGCCAACGATTACCCCGAAGAGGTGGTAGCTGAGGCAAGATATCTGGCAACTTCGATTTCAGAAGAAAACTCTGTACAGCCTTCTTTTCTCATGAAGTGAAAGTACGCATTAATTGTATGCTATATTTCTTAAGAGTTTTTATTTTTACTGGCCTTATTTTAATTGTCGTAGAGTTAACTGTTTTATTATGATGAAGATTAAAACCACATTTGCCTTTTTGTTTAGTTTTGTGATTCTTTTTCTGATCATCATTCTCATAGCTTCTTTAGCCTTGCTTCAAAATAGGAGAGAGTTCGGTAAAAGTCAGTTTGATCAACATCATTCCATTAAGCTGAGTGATCAACTTAGGGAGCGCAATGATGATTTGACTCATTATTGTCTGAATTATATCATTACCGGCGACTCTATTTATGAAAAAGCGTATTGGGATTTGATTCATACAACCAATAAATCACTGCCATTAAAGGCTGAAGGGATCATTCTTCTGGAGGATAGTTTGCGTAAGATGGGATACGGTGAGCGGGTGTTTATGCTTTTAAAGAATGCGCTTAGCCTTTCAGAGGAGTTAAAAAAAAGAGAGATACATGCCTTCTATACAGCAAAAGGATGGCAGACTGATTCTCTGGGAAAATATACAATAGAAAGTACACCTGACCGGAATAAGGCATTGAACATTATCAGTCATGAAGGATATTTGAAGGATAAAAGAAAAATCGTTAGGCTGATAACGCTTTTTGAACAGCGAATTGAGCAAAAGACACAAGCCATTTGGGAGCAAAATGTGGTCGAAGGGCTCCGCTTATTTTACACGGTTCTGCTTTTAATTATTTTCGTATTAGTGTTTTCCTGTATTGCTTTTTACATGATTTATAAACGTGTTAAGAAACAGGAAGTCCAGGATGCCCGGTTTCGACAGGGGGTTGTTGAGCTCCAAAAAACACAGAGGAACCTGTTGAAAAGTGAAGAACGGTTTACGCTGGCTGTAAAAGGGGCTGAAGCCATCATTTGGGATTACGATGTACAAAATCAGTCTATGTTATGGTCTCCCAATAATTGTCAATTGTTGGATTACCCCTATCGGGAGATTGAACCAACTATGGCATTCTTAACCGCTCATTTACATAGGGATGAAAAGGAGCGCTTCCGGCAGCATTTACAAAATCATATTGAAAAAGGAGGTCCCTTTAATATCGATGCCCGCTTTTATAATAAGCAGAAGGAGTTAAGGTGGTATCGATGTAAAGGCTCTTCCTCCCGGGATGAATCCAATCAGTCGATGCGAATCGTAGGGGTTTTTACTGATATCACCGAGCACATACGTCAGGAAGAAAAGATGATGACAGCAATCCTGGAGACAGAAGATCGTGAACGAAGCCGCATTGCCAGGGATATTCATGACAGTTTGCAGCAAACCATGTCTACCGCATTACTCAATTTCGAAAAGGTACGATCATCACTTGAATTCACCGATCAAAATAATCATGAGCGCTATCAGACAGGCTATCAATTTCTGAAGAAAGCAATTGCCGAGAGTCGCACCCTGGCACATAATCTCATGCCCAAAGTAGTGGATCAAAAGGGGGTGGCCATTGCCATTGAAAATTTGATTCATGCGCTTAAAGATACCACCAGTACCGAACTTGTGTTCTATCATAACCTGGGTGAGGAACGCCTTAAGCTGGCTGCTGAACTAACCATCTATCGGATTGTACAGGAAGCAATCACAAACATGATTAAATATTCAAAGGCTGGGAATTGCACCATCCAGTTGCTGAAATACCCCAACCTGATTATGCTGACCATAGAAGATGATGGCGTAGGTTTTGAACTTAACCAAACAAATAATACTTTTGGCCTGAATAGCATGAAAACACGAGCCGAAGCCATTGGTGCTTATCTGCAAGTAGAAACGACGCCTGGTAACGGTACACAAATACTTTTTGAATTAGCACACTAAAATGAATAAACCGATACGCATATTACTAAGCGATGATCATAGCATGATCCGTCAAGGATTGAAGTCTTTCCTGGATAAAGATGGTTTTATGGTTGTTGGAGAGGCTAAGAATGGTCATGAGGCCATAGAGTTCATTCAGGATAATGAAATTGATGTGCTGGTGACGGATATCATGATGCCCCAAATGGATGGCATTGAACTGTGTAAACAAGTCCGCGATAGGCATCCGCACATACATGTGCTGGCATTAACCATTATGAATGAAAGTTATAACATCAAAAAAATGCTTTCGGCCGGTGCTAAAGGTTATATTTTAAAAGATTGCACCCAAGATGAACTCCGTACGGCCATAGAAACTGTCGCCGCTTCCAAAAACTATTACAGCCAGGAGGTAACTGATATTATTATGGAGGGGCTCACCGCTCAACCCAAAGCAAAAAAACGTTTGGTGGCAGAAATTCCTCTAACTAAACGGGAGACTGAAATTCTCCATTTGATCTGTAAAGAAAAATCGAACCAGGAAATAGCCGATGAGTTATTCATTTCCAACCGTACAGTGGAGGCACACAAGCGTAACCTGCTGGAGAAGACAGGCTGTAAGAATATTGCTGGTCTGGTGCTTTATTCCGTGGAGCGCAAATTGTTTGATGACCTGTAGGGTTCTGTTGAGAACCATCATTTGTTTATTGCTGTTTTCAAGAGATTCATAGCCACTAAGGAATGATAATGAAATAACTTTTTTATCACAAATGGACACAGATGAATCAGTCAACAGCTTCGTTATTTCCTATATTGTTGACCGCTAATTTCTCGAATTTAACTAATTAAAAACAGCTTAGCTGCCTGGTGTTTTACAAAGGAAACTAATTCGCTTAATTGGTGTAATTCGCGGACAAAAGAAAAAATAGAATAGGAATCTAAACGAAATTTCTTCAGTAAATATTAAAAGTTATTTCGATACGCTTCCTAAGGGATTCACCTAAAATACCCAATTAGGTTATTCCCGCTGAAATACAGCGCTCATATCACGCATCTTTGTCATGTAAAGTTTAACTAATTATCCACTTAAAATTTTGAATGATGAAGAAATTTAGATTTTTATTTTCAGCACTGGCCTTAGTCGCCACATTGGGTTTTGTTTCTTGTAGTAACGATGATGATCCGCAACCGAAAAGACCGGAAGTTATACAACCGCTTCCGCCAACAGCAGAACAACCCCTGCCGGAGAATCCTGAAATAACACCCCATTAAGCTATTTCATTCTGGTATTTGGATAATATCTGAGTTTACATTTCCCTGCACTTATCAGTGCGGGGATTTGTGTGGAATAAAGAAATTGAATGGTGTGATTGCGAAATAGCCATATGTATATCGTATTACATTGACCTGAAACTTTGAGTTGCCGTGAGTTTTGCCACCTCAGTTTTTCATTATCTTTGCCCAAAAGATACAGCATGCATACGAAACCCTTATCCGAATACTTAATATTGAAAGCCTCCGGCGAAAAAGTATACTTCGATGGTCAGAAACTCATTGATTCCCTAATGCGTTCAGGCGCGACTGAAGAGTTGGCAAGGCAAATCCTTCAGGCTATTGGACTGGAGCTACATGATGGCATGTTGACCAGTAACATATACAATAAAGCCTATCAAATATTACGAAAACAAGCACGCAAAACAGCTGTCAACTATCGGCTGAAACAGGCTGTTCTTCAATTGGGGCCATCGGGTTATCCGTTTGAGCACTTTATTGGTGAGCTTTTTAAAGCACGTGGTTTTAAGGTTGAAGTGGGGCGATTGATCGACGGGTATAGTGTACGTCATGAAATTGATGTGGTCGCCCATAACGGGCAAAAGGATATTTTTGTTGAGTGTAAGTTTCATAATTACCAGGGCACTAAAACAAATGTGAAAGTGCCGATGTATATTCGGTCACGCTTTGATGATTTGAGCCGGGCACGTCACTTCAAAGAAGACTTGAAAAATAGAAATACTGAAGGCTGGATCATTACCAACACGCGTTTCACTGAGGATGCCATTCAATTTGGTTGTGATTATGGCCTTACCCTTTTATCGTGGGATTACCCCAAGGGCTCAAGTCTGAAAGACTGGATCGAAATTGAAAACCTCCATCCGGTAACCTGCCTGTCATCCATTACGCGTAAAGAAAAAAAGGAGCTGATGGCTCTTGGTATTGTGATGTGTCACGACTTACATCAACGTATCAAAGCACGCGAATCTTTGCCGTTGAAGCCCCGTAACCTGAGGGCCTGCAAGCGCGAACTGCATGCTTTTATTGATTAAGACTGATGACGGTATACGAAACGTGAAAAAAATATTACGAAAACCGTAAAGGTCAATTTCTGATTCTCTATTAACGATTATAAAAACTCACATTCAGGTATTGTGGATCATTACCTTAGTTTACCTTTCCCTGCGCAATTATGGGGAGGGGATTTGTGAGTTTATGAATACAGAGGATGTGCGACTCCAAAGGAGTCACTTGTTCAAAGATACCCAAATTGTTAGCAACCCTCAACCTCATGTGGGGCGCGCTTAGTAATCCGCCTCATTCACCACATCACCAACTGCTGCCTCATTTAAGTAGTCTATCTCCTCATATTAACTTTTACAGAGCCCACGTCAACCAGCATGTTCCTCCCGGGGAGCAGCGTGTTTGCAAACCGGGGGAAGCTAAATATTGCTGGGGGTAATGACTTGTAGGGTGGGGGGAGTGACCGGCGCGAAGGGGCATCTGCCCTGTTACTATGCGGATTAGCTATCCCCAAAGGGGCACTAGGTCAACGATTATGGATGCTGGTCTGCCGTTGTGCAAAGCAAGTTGAGTGCCTAAGGGATTCACCTAAAAAAATCAAATAGGTTTTTTCCGCTGAGAACCGGGTGTCGAAACAGCCATATTTGTAGTGTAATATTTACTTATCCACTTAAAATATTGAATGATGAAGAATCTAAAACAATTATTCGCATTCGTGTTGGTTGTCAGCTTTTCCATGCTGGCTTCCGCACAAAAGCCCAATATCGTCGTTATCATGACCGACGATGTGGCACCGCAAGATATCTCCGCCTATCACCGGGGATTGGGAGCCGTTAATACACCCAACATTGACCGCTTAGCCGATGAAGGTATGATGCTTAGTGACTATTATTCTCACTCAAGCTGTACGGCTGGTCGATCTGCCTTTATTACCGGGCAATATCCCATCCGTACCGGATTGACTTCTGTCGGGCAGCCCGGTTCGCACCTGGGTATGCAGGCTGAAGATGTAACATTGGCAACCATGTTAAAAGAGCAGGGGTATGCCACCGCTCAATTTGGTAAAAGTCATGTAGGTGACCGCAATGAGCACCTGCCAACCGTTCATGGATTCGACGAATTTTTCGGCGTGCTTTATCACCTGAACATGATGAATATGCCGGAGCAGCCGGAGTTTCCCAAAGATCCGAATTATGTGGGACGTCCGCGTAATGTCATTTATTCCAAGGCGACAGAGGTTGATGATAAAACGGTTGATCCTCGCTGGGGGAAAGTAGGAAAGCAAACCATTGAAGACAGAGGTACTTTATATGCCAAACGGCAAGAGACCTTTGATGACGAAGTATTGGAAATCTCTGAAGATTGGTTAGACCGTGTTCAGGATAAAGGAGATGACCCATTCTTTTTATGGTTCTGCCCAACCCGCATGCACCAGGAAATTTTTGTGAGTGATGATTGGGAAGGAAAAAGCGGACATGGGAAATACTATGATGGCGTATTACATATGGATCATTTGGTAGGTGAGCTGCTTAATAAGCTGGATGAGATGGGTGTAGCTGATAACACCATTGTGTTGTTTACATCCGATAACGGTGTCAACCTGGCTCACTGGCCAAGTGCGGGAGCTGCCAGTTTCCGTGGCGAAAAAGGTACCACCTGGGATGGCGGATTCCGCGTACCTATGCTGGTTAAATGGCCTGAGAAAATAGAAGCCGGCCAATGGAGTGGTGAATTTTTTACCAGCGAAGATTGGGTACCAACTTTGATGGCCGCTATTGGTGAAGAATCCATTAAAGAAGAGTTGCTGGAAGGAAAAAAAATAAACGGAACAGCCTATAAAGTCCATTTGGACGGTTACAACCAAATGGATGTATTGACCGGGGAAGGGCAATCTAAACGTCGTGAATTCTTCTTCTATGGTGAAAATGATCTGAATGCTATTCGGGTGGATCATTGGAAAATTCACCTGGCGGTGAAAGACGAATGGGTAAAAGCAGCTGAAAAGTTACCTGCGGGTATGATTGTTGACATTAAAGCCGATCCTTTTGAACGTTCTCCTGAAACACCGGGTCACTTCTTATGGCAGAAGGAAAAAACATGGATTCTGCCGCAGATTGCAGGTCCTGTCAAGAAGTTTGCAAAAAGTATGCAGGATTATCCACCGCGTCAGAAAGGGGCCGGCATTGGAGCTGCAGCTATTATGAACCAATTGGAAAAAGGAGCAAGTGATTGATACGAATGAAATAACAATTTAAGAATACTCATCAGGCATCGGTGCAACATATGCAGGGATGCCTGATTTATTTGTATGGAGTTTAAAAGGGTTCCTAAGGGAAACACCTAAACTAAACAGATAGGTAAGTCGCGCTCAAATACGCACCGGCAATGTCGCATTTTTGTAGTGTAAAGTTTAACTAATTATCCACTTAAAACATAGAATGATGAAACGTTTAGTATTAATATCCGGACTATTGGGGCTACTCACCATGGCCTGTACAGTAAATAAAACAAACGATCAGCAAAAGGATTCCCTGTTTGACAAGGTGGCGCAACAAGATGATCCCATCATTAGCATTGCACCGAATGCCGAGGTGGCAGCCAAAGGTTTCTATATAGATGCCAAAGCTGTAGGTACTCTGGCCTATGAATGGGGATATGCCATGGTACGGATGGAACAGTCCATGCGCGATTACATTGATGTGCCCAATCCCAAACCTGCCACGAGCTACCGTGCACCGCTCAATGAAATAGGATGGGCTAAACGACTGCCAACAGCAAAAGATAAGGACATGCCAACGGCCAACAATGACACCTACTACATGAGTGCGGTGGTGGATCTGACAGAACCATATATACTGGAGACGCCGGATACGGATGGACGCTACTATGTGGTCAATGTGTTTGACATGTATCACAACCTGACCGAGTATATCGGTAAACGCAACACAGGTACTCAGGCACAGACCATTGCTTTAGTGCCTCCGGGGTGGAAGGGAAAGCTCCCTGAAAAAGTGGACAAAACGGTACATGTTAAAACACCCAAAGTATGGTTATGGGGCCGTATGCATGTGTTGGAAGGAGAGGATGTTTCAAAAGTACATGCGCTGCAGGATCAGTTTACTTTGAATACGCTGGGTGAATTCACCACAGGTAAGAGCATGGTAGCAAAAACAAACACTCTGCCTGAGATGCCCAAATATCCCGTTACGGATACGCTTCGATTCTATCGTTACCTGGCTTTTGCCATGAGTCAGAATCCGGTGGTTGCAGAAGATAAGGCGTTGGTGGGGCAGTTGGAACGCATTGGTATTAAAGGTGGTCAATTCCATGAATCAGCATTAAATGAGCACCAGCTAAAAGGACTGAAAGAAGCTGCTGTTGAAGGGCCGCTGGCTATTTTGGCAACCATGTATTCGTCTTCAACTACCATCAATGGATGGAATGTGGCGACAAAGCTGGATGATTTCGGTTATGACTATGGATTCTGCTCCTTAATTGCCGGTCCTTATCTGGGCGGGCAAGGTGAAAAAGAAGCCATGTACCCCATTCGTTTCATTGATAGCAATAATCAGCCGCTATCAGGGGTGAACTCATACCGTATCCATTTCGACGAGGAGCCTCCGGTGAATTCATTCTGGTCGCTGACTTTGTATGATGCCAATAACAAGCTGTTTTATGACAATGAACTGGATCGTTACAAATTCAGCCGCGAATCAAAAGGTTTGAAAATGAATGAAGATGGCTCGTTTGACATCCTGATTCAGAATGAAAAACCGGAAAATACCAATAACTGGTTACCGGCTCCCAAAGGTGGTTTTTACCTGATATTAAGAATGTATGAACCACATGATGAAGTGATCAATCTAAAGTATCAGATACCTCAAATGGACAAGATCAACTAGACTTTTAATAAAAGTAGAGACTTGGTAAGGGAATCACCTAATTCTTGTGATTAGGTGATCTTTCATCAAATAAAGAAAGTATTCTCACCACTTTTGTTAGGTAAACAATTATCAACAAATATTAAAACAGACAGTTATGAAAGCAAAGAATATCACATTACTGCTCTTGTCCCTCTTAATTGGGATAACAAGCTGTCAGCAAGCTAATGAACAGCAGGCTGACAATCGGAAATTTAACTCACTGGAAGAACAAGTCGCTTATCAACGTGCTTTTGAAGCGGTTGTGTGGGCCATGCCGGCCACAGCTATTTATCGCTTACGCGAGGGCTTCCTGGAAGTACCGGGTGTGGATGATAATGTGGTAGTGGCCTACTCAAAGCCGGCTTTATCAAAACATAAAGCCATCACAGCTAACACAGCGACCCCTTACATCACTGCATATACTGACCTTCGTGGCGGACCGGTTGTATTGGAGGTTCCGGCAGTTAGCGAGAAAGCCAGTTTGTATGGTCAAGTAGTGGATGCCTGGCAATCAACCATTGCCGGAGTAGGACCATCCGGACTGGATCAAGGGAACGGTGGTAAATATCTATTTATTCCTCCAAATTATGACGGGCCAATTCCGGCACAAGGATATATTCCGGTTCAGTCCACTACCTATCGAATTGCCTTGGTGTTCCGTTCCATTCGCGGTGAAAATGCTACCGATGAAGATGCTTATGCTTATACACAGGAATTAGAGATGTATTACCTGTCAGAAGGGGAGCAAGAAACTCGTTTTGTAGATGGTGTCCCGCACTCCTTGCAAACATTACCACGCTACGACTACCGTGCATTGGAAGACATTCATGCCATTTTTAGTGTAGAACCGGCATTAGAAAGAGATAAAGTGATGATGGGTATGTTGGCCACCATTGGTATTGAGCCAGGTAAACCCTTTACTCCATCAGAGCGCATGAAAGAGATTTTCACAATGGCTGCAGAGGATGCTTATGATTACATGCATTCACAAGTAAACAAACATCACCAAGACGGTTTGTATTGGGAAGACCGTAACTGGAGTTTTGTGATGCGTACGGATGAGGTTGACGGATTCGATTTTATTACCGATAGTCAGATTGAATTGGATAAACGTGCCGCAGCCTGGAGTTTCTTCACTTTGTATCCTAAAAAGTTGGGTGAACGTCCAGCCACCGTTTATCTTGCACCCATTGCCGATACTGAAGGTCGTCCGTTGGAAGCTGGTAAGTTGTATAAAGTAAATATACCAAAGGATATTCCGGCTCAGCAGTTCTGGTCCATCACCGTGTATGACGATGCTACCTGGGCCTTTATTGATAATCCCATGGGACGATCCGGTTTAGGATTATTCAATACACCGGATATGAAAATGAATGATGATGGCAGTGTAGATGTGTATTTTGGCTCTGAAGCCCCACAAGGATTGGAATCCAACTGGGTACCAACATCCGGCAAAAAACCTTACGTATGGTTACGCCTGTACGGTCCTGATGAATCTTTTTGGGATAAGTCCTTTGTGATGCCGGATGTGGAGCGGGTAGAAGCATACAAATAATTACTGATTAAGCATAGGAGTTATTGAGAAGATCATCCCGGATGGAGGCATTAACCTCTGTTCGGGATTTTTTCAAACATGTATCTCTACACTAGTCCATCTGTACTTTTGATAGAGGTCAGAATAACAGCTTTTCATCAGAAAAGTGAGGAGATAGGAGAAAAGCTGTTTTTTACCTCCTAAAAGATAAATACTTTGTGATCTATCTTAATTTTTTGTAATTTACTTATAGTTCGGAATTTTAATTGTTAAGTTTTTTGTAGTACATGTCAGGTTGTAGCGTTTTTGAATGTGTAATCAATAGGCTGAAATACCGGTTTATATTTTAGGACATTGAAAATACAAAGTGTATCCATAAATGAATAAGTTATAGGTGTTTTTTTGTAATGGATTTCAATACTAACAGAAGTCAAAAAATCAGGATTAATGAGGCGAGTGATTCAAGTTCTATTAGTGGGTAAGGATTCTTCCTTTAATGAAGAAATGGCAGGACGTTTGATCGAAATGGGGTATTACATAAAGGCAGTAATCCATAAAACCAGCGATGCCATCACTTATCTGGAAAATAACGATGGAGATATATTATTAATTGATATTCATTTGAAAGGGGGACAAGCAGGAATTGAATTGGGTCTGCTGATTAATGACCTCTTTCAGATACCATTTATCTTTTTAAGCTCAACAGATGATAATTCTATCATAGAGCAGGCACGAAGAGCCCATCCTAGCAGCCTGTCGGACTTATTGTTTTAACCGGTTTCTACTCCAATTTCAAAAAGCTACATTTGGGTAGTTCT
>JAEINY010000200.1 GCA_016342595.1 Marinilabiliaceae bacterium | reverse complement strand
CAGAGTCGCACGGAGAAAAAAAAGAGTCTCTTAAATCGTTTCGTTGAGAGATCACAGAGGTGGTTTCGCTTCGCTTCAACCGGAATGCAACGTTTGAAATAAATACCTAAATTTAGAAATCACACCACATAGTTATTGAAAAGCATCTTTTACCTAAAAATCACTGACAAAAAAAAGATAGAATTCTGATATAACTCATCTGTGCGGACGAACAATTAATTTGTAAAGCTCAGTAGCTTTGCAGCGATAATTTATTATTCAAAAACCCAAGAGCGTTATAATATGATATCAAAGAACATTGCCATTTTAGGTGGAGGTAATTTAGGTTCATCCATAGCAAAAGGATTAATTAAGAGTGGATTGATGCAACCCCGGCAAATTACGGTAACTAACCTTGACTTAAGCTTAATTGAGCAACTGAAGGAAGATACAGGTGTTAACATCACAACCAATAATGCAGAAGCCGTTAGTAATGCTAAAATTGTTATTATAGCCGTAAAACCAACTGCTGCACATTTCATCATCAACGAAATCAAAGAAACCTTACAAACGGACAAACATGTTGTGATTTCGGTTATTTCCGGTATTAAATTGCCCAATTTGGAAGAGCTATTGGGAGACATACCGGTGATCCGCGCCATGCCCAACACAGCCATCGCCATCCGCGAATCAATGACTGCCTTATCTTTCAATGAAAAAGGTTTAGCCTACAAAGATGAAGTAGTTGAGATTTTTAATCAGCTGGGAGCCACCATGATTATTCCGGAAGCACAGATGCCGGCAGCTACGGTGTTAGCCTCTTGTGGTATTGCCTTTGCCTTGCGTTTCATGCGGGCCGCTTCGCAGGGGGGGATCGAAATTGGTTTCTCTTCCAAACAATCATTGGAAGTGGCTGCTCAAATTATGAAAGGGGCTTCTAAATTGATTATCGAAAATGGTACGCACCCGGAACCCGAGATTGATAAAGTGACCACGCCGCTGGGTGTGACCATTAAGTCGCTGAATAAAATGGAGCATGAAGGATTTAGTTCCTCATTGGTACAAGGGGTCGTAACCGGTTACAACAAAATACTGGAGACAGAATCGTAAATCGATTTTACTTATAGACCAACTATACCGATTACAAATCATACCCGATAGCTATCCGAATGAGCGATAAAACTTATAGCTCAATGATTTTGTATCGGCATTAACTCCCGATAAACATCGGGATAATAAGCAAAATGCTTTATCAATCATTTTGATATACATTTGGTATTAAAAGCGGGTGACTCAAAAGATAGAGGCACCCGTTTTTAAACATGTTGCACCCCACCGGGCTATCAAAAACAAGGAATTGAGTCCTTTTGCCAGGCTTTTCGTTCTTCTGAGTTGATCAAGTGGAGTTATGTAATGCTTTTGCCTGACAGTGTGTCACTTTTACACCCTTCTGCACTGCTTTTATACCTCTGCGCACCACTCTTGAGCCTCTGTGCACTGCTTTTTCTGACAGTGTGTCACTTTTATGGCATTCTGCACCGCTTTTACCACCTCGTGCACTACTATTTTAAGTGTTTACCTTACTTTTACTATTTTGCGAGGCATTTATATAGTACCCAAGTGCATTGTTCAACAAAATAAAAACCTCACAACTCCAGCAAAAATAAGAACTGTCAATTTGTTTTAGACAACAATGACAGACCAACGCTAAAGCAACTATATTTTAAATAGGATTACTTTTTTGTAGAATAATACCTCTATATTTATTCCACTGAATAAATCATCATCCATGTCGAAAAACAAGCCATCTCTTTCAACAAACAGCACCTTTATAAAGCAACGAATCGCCAGTTTCAAATTTGCCCTAATGGGATTTAAATGGTTAATGCGGACCGAACCCAATGCCCGGTTTCATTTATTGGCGACTCTAATGGTTCTTATTTTGGGATACATCCTTCATTTATCCACCTTCGAATGGTTATGGATCTTTCTTGCTGTCACACTGATATTCATGGCCGAGCTCTTGAATACTGCCTTGGAATACCTGGCTGATGCCTTACACCCCGAACATCATCCTAAAATCGGAAAAGCCAAAGACATGGCAGCTGCAGCTACCCTACTCGCTGCTATCTTCGCCGTATTGACGGGTATTATTGTTTTAGGTTCTAAATTACTCACCTTTCTTTAAGGTATTACAAGTCGATCTTCATGCCTCTTTAAAAAAGAAGCATCTCATATTTCACAAATGACAGATCCCGAACATCCTTAAACCCTAAAGGTTACATCAAACGGAATGTTTTTTAACTGATTCTTATCACTACACTTCCTCCTACACTCCCTGCTATAACTAGTACCCAGGCTATTTAAAGAAAGATTTCGGCAATTTTAGCTTTTTTAACATTTTCCATAGCCCAAACTAACTTGTACTATCTATTTTTACCGCCTGAAAATACAATTAAAGAATTTTTGGTGTAATTTATAAAATATCTGATTCTATGAAAGTATCTGAAAAGATCGACCTTCTGAAGAAGAAAAGAGAAGCCGTTAAACTAATGGGTGGAGAAGCTCGTGTTGCCAAGCAAAACGAGAAAGGGAAACTCTCAGCCCGTCAACGTGTGGACTATCTGTTTGACGAAGGTACATTCCGCGAAGTGGACATGTTTGTGCAACACCGTTCCACTAACTTCGGACTGGAAAAAGTAGAGGTGCCATCTGATGGTGTTATTATCGGTCATGGTAAAATAAATGGTCGTCACGTATTCGCTTTTTCTCAGGATTTCACCTCTCGTGGAGGATCTCTTGGAGAAATGCACGCTGCCAAGATTTGTAAAATCATGGACATGGCTGTGAAAGCTGGTGCTCCGGTTGTTGGAATGAACGATTCAGGCGGTGCCCGTGTGGAAGAAGGCGTAGATGCGTTGAAAGGTTATGGTGATATCTTTTTGCGTAACTCGCGTGCCTCAGGTGTGATTCCTCAAATCTCAGCCATTATGGGACCCTGTGCCGGCGGTGCTGTATACTCACCTGCTATGACAGACTTTGTGTACATGGTGAAAAAGAAGAGTCACATGTTCATCACCAGCCCTTACGTTATTAAAACGGTGACTGGTGAAGAAACAACTTTTGAAGAGCTTGGTGGTGCTTTGGTACACAACTCTAAAAGTGGTAATGCGCATTTCGCTTGCGAAAGTGACGAAGACACCTTAGATAGTATCAAAGAGTTATTGGAATACCTTCCGAACAACAACATGGAGGAAGCCCCACAAATTCCAATGGGAGATGACCCGGAGCGTTTGTGTCCTGAATTGGATACCATCATCCCTGACGATTCAAAAACACCATATGACATGAAAACTGTTATCGAAACAGTTGTTGATGGTGGTGAATTTTATGAAGTGCATGAGAGTTATGCCGAGAATGCCATTGTTGGTTTCGCCCGCTTGAACAACCGCTCGGTTGGTATCATCGGTAACCAACCGACCATTCAGGCTGGTTGTTTGGACATTGATGCTTCTGATAAAATCAGTCGCTTTGTACGTACTTGTGATGCATTCAACATTCCATTGATCTCGTTTGTAGATGTTCCAGGTTACTTGCCGGGAGTACAGCAAGAGTGGGATGGTATCATCCGTCACGGTGCTAAATTATTGTGGTCGTATGCTGAAGCTACTGTACCTAAATTTACTGTAGTAACCCGCAAAGATTACGGTGGATCTTACATCGCCATGTGTTCAAAACACTTGGGTGCGGATATGGTATTTGCATGGCCAACAGCTGAAATCGCCGTAATGGGTGCGAAAGGTGCGGTAGAGGTAATTTCTACTTACCGCAAACAAATTGCCGATGCAGACGATAAGCAAGCCAAAACACAGGAGAAAATCGAAGAGTACGAAACAGCATTTAACGTACCTTACTTAGCTGCCAGTCGCGGTTATGTAGATGATATTATCTTGCCAAGCGAAACACGTCAGCGTTTGATCGACGGTTTGGAAGCCATGTGCACCAAAACTGAGATCTTACCTCCTAAAAAACACGGTAACATTCCATTATAATCTGATATTATCATGACTGACAGACAGAAAAAAATGAAAGCTGCACTTGCAGCGGTAGCACACTACCTGGAGCAGGAAGCTCAGCAAGAATCACCAGTAGCAAACAACAATGCCTGGAGTGAAATGGGTAAGGAAATCATTATGAAGAACCGCACAATGGTTCAACGTCGTGGTCGGGTGATAAGATCCAGAGCATAATACAATACCAATTATTAATGATTAATAGTTAATTATTAATGCCTCTCAGATGTGACGCCATTAATAATCAATAATTAATAATTAAACATTAAAAACAGATGATTTACGATAAGCACGGGGTCTTGGAAATGGCCCAACTAAAATACGCTGCCGACCGTCCTGCAGCAGCCAACCCAATTAAAATTCAGGACTGTAGTTTACGTGACGGACACCAGTCGTTGTTCGCCACGCGTGGCCGTACAGAGGATATGATCCCTGTGGCTGAGATGATGGACGAAGTAGGTTTTCACGCCATTGAAACATGGGGTGGTGCTACTTTCGATACCATGCACCGTTACCTGGGTGAAGATCCATGGGAGCGTTTGCGTACTTTGAAAAAGCACATGCCAAAGACGCCATTCTGGATGTTGTTGCGCGGACAAAACGTAGTGGGTTACCGTAACTATGCCGATGATGTAGTACGCTCATTCGTTCAGCGCTCCATCGATAACGGTATGGATATCTTCCGTTGTTTCGATGCCTTGAATGACTACCGTAACTTTGAGACTGCTGCTAAAGTGATCAAAGAAAACGATAAGCATTTCCAGGGTGTTGTCTGTTACACATTGAATGAGCCTCGCTTGGGTGGTGACATCTATAACATGGAGTACTATACCAACAAAGTAAAAGAATTGGTTGACTTTGGTGTAGATTCGATCTGTATCAAAGACATGGCCGGTTTGATCGCGCCTTACGATATCTATAACCTGGTGCGTGAAATCAAGAAATTCACGGATATTCCATTGAACCTGCACACGCACTTTACTTCAGGTATGGGTGACTTGGCCATCTTCAAAGCCATTGAAGCGGGTGTGGATATGGTGGATACGTGCATGGGCCCTTACGCGTACCGTACGTCTCACGCTGCTTGTGAGCCGATCATCATGTCATTGTTAGGAACCAACCGTGATTCAGGTCTGGACATCAAAAAGATTACAGCCATCACTGATGAGATGGAGAAATACATCCCGAAATACAAGCACCTGGATAACAATCCAAACTATGCGATTACGGATATCAATGTAATTCTTCACCAAACGCCGGGTGGTATGTTATCTAACCTGGTGAACCAGTTGAAAGCCATGAACGCTTTGGACAAATTGCCTGAAGTATTCCGTTTGTTACCTAAAGTACGTAAGGATCTTGGTAATATTCCATTGGTAACACCAACGTCTCAAATCGTAGGTGTGCAGACTGTGAACAACGTATTGTTTGACAAATACGAAGGTGAGTACGCTCAAATCACTGAGCAGGTAAAAGACCTTTGCTACGGATTGTACGGAAAAACAACGGACCCAATCAATCCTGAAGTACAGAAGAAAGCATTGAAGAATTACCCACGTGGTGAGGAGCCTATCACGGATCGTCCGGGCGCTATCTTAGAGCCGGAGATGGACAAAGTGAAAGCTGACTTCGCTGGTTTGGCTAAAGACATCGACGATGAAGTATTGTGTGCACTTTATCCTGTAACCGGAAAACGCTTCCTGAAGTGGAAATATGGTTTGGAAGAGATGCCTGCTGATGTGAAGGCCAAGACCATGGAAGAAGTTGAGAAGGAAGAGGAGTTGATCCGCAAAGCACTTTCTGGTGAGTTAACTTCTAAAGGAAGCGGTAACGCTAACACTCGTGAGTTGGAAGTAACAGTTGACGGTGAAACGTTCAAAGTGGAAATCAACGATCCTAACGCTGCTAATCAGCCACGTGCCCGTCGTAGCAAAGAGGGTAAAGTGAAAGAAGTAGAACAAACCGGAAGCTTAACTGCACCAATCCCGGGAATGGTTGTAGAATACAAGAAAAAAGTGGGTGACGAAGTAAAAGCTGGTGAAACAGTTGTTGTGTTGGAAGCCATGAAAATGATGAACAACCTGGATTCAACAGTTGACGGGGTAGTTTCTGAAATCAAATACGATTCAGGCGACTCAGTAACGAAAGGTGATGTATTGATGGTGATTGAGCCTAAGGCTTAATGATAATTCAATTAGTCAGTGGGTGACTAAGTAATGACTTTCTCAGTCACCCAATAAAAACAAAAAGGCAGGCCATTGCGGTCTGCCTTTTTTCTCCTACACTTCCACGGCACACACTCTATCTCATTCTTTACACCCCTCCTGTTAAGATTATTTTTTGATAAATTTACGGATCATCACATTCTCATCAACATCAATTAACTGCATCATATACAAACCCGATTTCAAACCACTCACATCAATTATTTCACATTGATTATTAATCTTTTGTTCAAACAGTACCTCACCAGAATTATTCAGCACTTTTATATTTAAACCTTTATCATTATTTTTTATGTAAAAAATATCATTGACTGGATTCGGATAGATAATCAAATCCTGTTCTTTTACATTTTCTATATCTGTTGAATTATCCTGAACAACAACATTGAAACTAATTGTACTTCCGTGGTTGGATGTTATATTATTGATCATGATACCTCCAACTGAACCATCATTTAAGAAACAGGAAGGATTCGTTTCACTACTGAAAGTTGTTCTCCCATTTTCAACAGCAAATCCTGCTTTGTTTGAATCTCCTTCCTCCGGTCTGTCGCCATATAAAGGTCTAAAAACGTAGACTTCGAAATAAGGCTCCCCCCCTCCACATCCCGAGTAACGATCATCAACCCTATAAATAAGCAGGCCACATTCAATCTGACTCCTGCCTAGCCCTGATTCAAACATACCAACTGGTTTTCGATATTCCACTATGAATTTTTCATGTGTGCTATTTGGCGATGGTATTTCATAAGCGGCCAGTGGATTATCATTAATGCATTCTAATGTATAGGTACCCGATTTAGTTATTCGGGGAATTGTTTCCAACCACGTACCATATTTCATCTTCATGTATACCAATAAATGAGCAGGTGGCATTGTACCACCTCCTCCGCCCATGAGATCCCAAACGCCCACAGGAGAAAAAGCCACTGAGCGTGAATTATAAATATCAGGTGCAAAAGTAAAACCATGAAACATTTCATGACAAAAGAACCCAAGTTGTTCTTGCTGTAAATACTCGGTGGTGTGCTTATTACCCATATAAGCTTTTTTACCCTGGATATAAACTGGAATATCAGTAATTTGAATTAGAGTTGGATATAAATAGGTACTAAAAGCACCGCCTGGAGGACGTTGTATTATAAACGAAATATTATCAATTATTTCATCGTTATTAATATCCAGATCAAGGCTGGCACTTTCAATTTCATCTTTTACAAATAGTAAGGCATCAGCTAATAACCGATCTTCTCTCTCACTACCTTCTATCCCCTGATAGCCTATTGAATTATTGATGGCATCATAAGGTCTAAAATAATCCATCGGGTGTGAATCCTGGTAGGAGACTATCTTATCATTAGTTACGTCAGGCGCAGGAAAAAAATGACTCTGGATGGTTAATTGATGGCCTGAATTTTCAGCATAATATGTTTTTACAGATGGTTTTATTGATGAATTTAAAAACTCATCAATAAATTGGAACGACTCTGTAAATTCTTCTTGATCAGCAAACCGGATAAAGACCACCACATTATTCATCGTTCCAATAAATTTACCCTGTGCTTCTAGCACATTGCTTAGGCTGGCTACTATTAATAGGTTTAAAGTGAATAATACATAACTGTTTTTCACGGGAGTAAGATAAAAGTTCATCATAAAAGAACTAATGGTTTATAAAACTATGCTGAATTCAAAAACGCACAAACCAAGACAAATCATTTCGACTTGCCTTGGCATATGAAATAAGATCACAATTGGTTCTCAAAAGGAACGGTGACATTATAATTAATTAGTTCGGCTTTATGATTATTCACATTAAAACCGAGCTTGAACAAAGGAATACAGTCGTCCTGCAGAAGTTCAAGATACCTGAGTAAAGAGTAGACATATACTTTCCTGGTTTCGTTGGGTTGTAATTCTGCCTGGTATACACCTGAAAATATCTCATCCAATGAAAATACAACATACTGCACTGCCGAACCTGAATTTTTTTTGCCGGGATCACGGTACTGTAACGATTTTTGTGTTTTAAAATTGATGGCTTGATCCGTGGTATTAGTGATACTTAATTCCATAAAATAATTAGGTGTTTTCATTTTTTCGTGTGAAAAATCCTTCACCCCTTTAATAAATTTCCACTCAATACCATCCACTATCACCAGTGGTTTAAACATTTTAATCAGCTCAGAATGATACATGGCATTTTGACAGAGATCCGTATTTCCAGCTATTTCAGAAATCTTATCTGCCATGGTGCCCAGATACTTTTTTATATTCTTCTTTGATAAATTGGTTAACGTCGCTGACCAACCTTCTGAGGATGCATATTCACGATCAATCATGGAAATAATGACTTCATTATTTTTCGCCTCAAATTTCAATTTACCATGATTTGTAACGGCAATGGAAGTCCATTCAATCCAATCGGTAATCAAAACCTTACCAGCCGGATCAAATTGTTTGAGCGGATAATTAAGCTCTTTTGCTGCGGCCTCAATGATTTGAATAGCTGACCGGGTATCAATATTGCCCACGGTTTGAGTTGGTATTTTTTGGGCACTAATATCGTTACACATTAATACCAGACTTATGACTAATACAACAATTGATTTCATGATTTCAGCTTTTTGTATTCATCTTCAGTGATTTCAATAATCTTTGCAAAATCCTCAAGAGTATAAGCTTCCAGTATTCCTTTAGCTGTAAATTCAAGACCTGGTTCTATATTTATCCGATAAGGTGTTGCCACCGATGTCGCATTAACAATACTGTTTCCTTCCTTATCGGTTGCTTTAAAATAAATAAATGGCGTACACCGATGGCTTTTGATACCATCTTTAGCTTTCAGTGTAAACAGAAACTGCACATTCCCACTCGAATAAATTGTATCTAACACAACACCTTGGGTACTGAAAAGATCATGTTCAATTGACTGATAAGGCACCTTTTGTCCACACAATGAAGAAGAACAGATGTATTGCTCCATTCTATTAGCATGCTCTTTTTGAAGTAGCTTTTTTTCCTTTTCAAGTTTAAATGCCACCTCAAGGTCGGTACATTGTTCAATAGCTTTTTCTTTTGCTTCCATTTTCAACAAATAGCCTTTATTTAAAGCCGGTATTTCGCCCAAAAATTCATTATTTTTTGTTGCAACTCCGCCACTACAGGCATGCAATACGATGACAGGAATGACAATCAACAAACATTTTAGAGTTTTCATAATTGAAGATTTAAGATTTGCCCTACTTTATTTTCAGGATTGTTCGGGTCAATGCTTTATCCTTTTAAAATTCTGAGAATGATGCATCATTATAAACAGGTAATAATTGATAGACCCAAAATTGCATAATCCTTATTGTAAGCGCAAAACAAAGATGTTCGGATTCAGGAAATAGAACAAAATAATCAGAAACTGAAGAAAAATAAATACGCTGAGATGTAAAGCACATAAAGTCTGTAAGCCGATTAGAACTTAAAATGATACTTTCTACACAACTAAAATAATTTTTTATAAATTGAATTGTTTATTAAATTCATTGCTTTAAATCAAGCAAATAAACCTACAATGAATTCAAAACAGCTGATCCTAACCACATGCATTCTACTATTTTCCATTCAACATTCATTTTGTTCAACAATGGCTGACACAGCCCAGATTTCTGCTCTCTTTCAGAAATCAAAGATGTGCAAAGCCACCAGTTTAGATTCTGCCGAGTTATATTTAAACCAGGGAATACAAATAGCTGACAAAATAGGTGATGACAAGTTTATTTTACGCGGACAATGGCAATTGGCCAATGTTAGTGTTAAAAAAGGCCTGTGGGAGAAAGCGGATTCATTATATGTGAGTATTCTGCCCACGGCTATTTTATATGTCGACAGTATTGAATTATATCAAATCATGGTTGATTATGCACATTTGAAATACAGACAGGGTGATTATGAAAAAGCACAGCACATCTACACCACAGTAGTTCCCTTCTTTAAGAAACATAAACATGCAGAGTTACTGGTACAATGCCAAATCAATCGGGCAAAAATTAAAATCAAACAAAATGATTTCACACAAGCCATGTCTTTATTTATAGAGGCATTACACTTGGCTGAATCCCATAATCAACTGAATAAGCAGGCGCTCATTTATGGAAATATGGGCCGCTTATATTTTAAAACAGAAGACTATGATAAGTGCCTGGATTGTTTTTACCACTCACTTGCCATCCATAAAAAACTCAATAACAAGGAGAATATCGCCGTGTGTCACCAAAGTATCGGAACCATTTACATTATAAAAAACGACTACCCTAAAGCAAAAGAGCAATTATTACTGGCCGGGTTGCATTTCAAAGAAGCTGGTTTGCCTGCCAAATACATTACTGTTCTAAATAATTTAGGCGTCTTGCATAAACGGCAAAAACACTATCAATTGGCATTAAAAAACTATGAAGAAATACTGACCATCAATCAAACAATAAAGAACAATGCCATTGAAGGAAACACTTTCAACAATATTAGTCAGGTCTATACAGCACAGGGAAAATATGAGCTGGCCCTTAAGAGCCTCCAAAAAGCCTTAAAGGCCTATCAACAACACAGCGAACAAGATTTGCGTGAAGCCTATCTAAACATGTCTGGCATATACGAACTTAAACAAGACTATAAAAATGCCTATAAATGGCATGTACGTTATAAAGAACATTCGGATAGTATTTTTGACCTTCAGAAATTTAAAGAAATGGAAGAGCTGCTTGTAAAATATGAAAGCGATAAGAAAGCACTCTTAATTGACCAAATGAAAGTGGAGAGTGAAAGGAATCATGCAACAATTATGAAAAACCGGATCATCATTGGGGGTGTCTCTCTTTTTGCCATTGTTCTTTTAATATCTACTATTGCCATTAGACGACAAAATCAACTAAAGATAAAATCTTACCACCAATTGGTGAAAAAAAGTGAAGAGCTCGCTCAAATCAATGCAGCCAAACGCCAACAGGCTCTAAAAATAGAAACGCCAGCAATAATCACCAATGAAACTAATGAAAAGATACACGATAAAGGAATTGTTCCAGAAGCTGTGCGCCTAAAAGTATTAGAGCATTTTAATCAATTAATTACCGAAGATAAATTGTATACCAATACTGACCTTACCATCACTCAGGTAGCCAAACAATTTGAAACCAACACTAAGTATCTATCACAAATCATTAACGAAACCTTTGAATGTAATTTTTCAAACTTCATTAACCAATTACGCATTGAAGAAGCACAGTATCTGCTAAAAGATCATAAGAATAATGCGCTTACCCTGGAAGTAATAGGGCAAATGGCCGGCTTTAAAAGTAAATCAGTTTTCAATACCTCATTTAAACGAATCACGGGTGTCACCCCTTCATTTTATAAAAAGCAAATCCAAAATACAGAAAATAATAAATCAATTCTTGCAAATAAGAAATGTCTATAAGAGTCTGCCTTCT
>JAEINY010000199.1 GCA_016342595.1 Marinilabiliaceae bacterium | reverse complement strand
ACACTTACCGGCAGCGATACCAAAGGGTCAAATTCTCCTCCAAGAAGCACGTCTGTGTTATCGGCATACCCACAGGCAAAAAAGTCCGGGAAAGGCACTTCTACCGAGGGATGCTCCTGGTTATCCCAGTAGATTCTTATTATCAGATCTCTGGACACCAAGCCGGTCATCCAAATACTCTGAATGCTACCCATTCCCTTTATATCAGCAATTAAGGCTGTTTCACCAGATTCAATATGGATGGCCGGATTAACCTTCCACCCCTGTCCTAACTCACTCGACTGTTTCTCAGCAAACCCAGTGATCGCCCGTCCTCCCATTCCGGGCTCTCCGGTAGGATTCTCTGCAGTAATGGCTCTTGACTGAGCACCTGAGAGTAAACTCAAATTGCCCAGCGACATATCTAATCCATTAAATTTCATATGATTAAAATTATTTGTTTTCAAAGGTATCATATGGAACTCGTCCCAAACTTTCAGGCCTCGTTTCATACTATTCTATATTTCTTAAAAAACCAACGCTAAATTATCTTTCTATACTTTACTCAAAACAACACCGACCATTACAAAACAACAATCTCATCCACTTGCAGATAAGCTTTATCTCCTGCCTTGTGATGCCCTTCAGGAATTACATCCAGTAATTTCGCTTTCACCCTTAACTTTTTGATTTGATTAGCCTGACAAGTTATTGCCATTTTAATCCTGTTTCGTCCCTGAATAAGTGCAATGTACCTAAGGTTGGCATGCCCGATTTTTGAGAATGTTTCCCCGTCAGTTGAACCAAAAATTTCAAGCTGTGTAGGTGGGTAGATGCCAAAAATTGTTAGGCGCATGGTATTGATTACAACTTTGTCAATATATGTTGGCTTATCAAATTCAATCGTGACATCAAAATCGTCATAAAAGCCTTGCCAATTTTTATCACCATCCACCTCCACCTGGCCATAATTCAAATCGGTAAGGGCAAGATCTTTTGCCGCGGGATCTCTTTCGGCAAAAGGATGATTATAGATCACTTTTGCTCCGGCAGCTTTGTGAATGGTAAATGTATTTTCAATAATATCTCCTAATCTTTTACCCTCTTCAAAAAGAGCGGTTCTTATGGTCTTTGTTTCTGATAATAAAAAAGGTTCTGAATACAGTAAACTGTTCTCATTAGGCTCAGAACCGTCCAGGGTATATCTTATCTCCGGGTTAGAAAGTTCGGATTCTAATGTTATTTCAATGGAATTTCCATTCCCTTTTTGATGAATCCAGGGATTAAAAACACTTTTAGCGTACCGAATTCCCTTTGTATCCAATCTTTTTAACTGTGGTTTCAGACGCTGGATAAAATCATCGAAATTTTGATGTTCTTCTGCGGTCCAACCATTCTCGGCTACTGCGTGCAAACGGGGAAAAGTCATGTAGGTTAACTTGCCCCAGTCTGAAATGGATTCGGTCCACAAATTGCCCTGAAGGCCCAAAACTTTCTGCTCTTCTTCTCCTTTAAGTGCCTCCGGCATAACTTTATAATTATAGCAGGTGGACAATAACAGCTCTTTATAGCCCAAGTTGGGTTCAGATTCTGACTGTCCCTGTTTCAAGTCCAGATAATTGTATGCCATTGGTGTCATAATCACTTCATGCCCGTCCCTGGCAGCGGCGATACCACCCTCTTCTCCCTGCCATGACATGACAGTCGCATTAGGCGCCAACCCTCCTTCCAGTATTTCATCCCAGCCGATCAGTTTTTTCCCTTTAGCGTTTACAATCTGTTCAACTTGCCTGATAAAATAACTTTGTAGTTCATGTTCATCCGTCAGACCTTTATCCTTCATGAAATTCTGGCAGCGGTCATGCTTCCGCCATCCATCCTTATTGCATTCATCGCCACCTATATGAATGTAATTTGAGGGAAACAAATCCATCACTTCTCCCAAAACATCTTCTAAAAACTCATATACATGGGGATTAGAAGGACAAAGCGTATTATCTTTTAAAACACCGCCAGTACCAACATAGTAAGTACGTTCCTGTTCACATGCTAAATTGGGGTACGCTGCCAATATTTCCAGAGAATGGCCGGGCACATCAATCTCCGGTAAAATTTCAATATGACGTTCTTGAGCATAAGCAACAATCTCTCTGATATCTTCCTGCGTATAAAAGCCGCCATAGGTGGCTTTTTCTCCTTCTTTCTGAATAGGCCGCCCCCACCAATCATTTAAGGTCTCGTCATGAATCGTATAATCCACCCGCCAGGCTCCAATAGAAGTAAGCTTGGGGTATTTCTTTATCTCAATTCTCCAGCCTTGATCATCGGTTAAATGCCAGTGAAACCGGTTCAGCTTTAATTCAGCCATCAAATCAAGCACCTCTTTGATCTTCTCTTTGCAAAAAAAATGACGCGAAACATCCAACATATAACCGCGCCAAGCGAATTCCGGTTGATCTGAAATTTCGACTACTGGAATGAAGCATCTCTTATCTTCCTTAGCATGAACAGAAATAAGTTGTTTGATGGTTTGCAACGCATAATAAGCACCGGCTGAGGCACTCGCCTTTATTGTAATTCCATTTTTAGAAACCTTTAATTGATATTCTTCTTCAGCTAGATCATCTACCTTTTGAAGAAAGATATTGTTATCCTGAGTATTTTCAGACACTCTTAGTTTCAGGCCGGTTTCTATATAAATTTCTTCCAAAAACCGATTTTGAATATCAGGAAATTCCCTTATGTTGAAACCAGATTTCTCGTTTAGTTCAAAATATCCTTTCCCTGTTATAATTTTAGCTGGCTTAGGTATGATACTTATAGTAACGGTCTCACTCTTGTCTTTCTCTTTACAACTAGCGAAAATAGATAAGAACATTAAAGTTATGACAAATAGCACTTTACTCATAATTCGTTTCTCTGAATTACAATCATAACCAATTCTAGAATAAAGAATCCCCCCTTCAGGTAATGCACTTTTTCTAGTATCGCAGACCACATAATGAGAACCAACAAATACTAAACTCGACAATGCTAATCTTTTCATATAACACACTTAAATATAGTGAGTAAGATGGGAGTATTCTTTACAAATACCCCTTAATTATGCGCTCTAATATTCAAAAACAACTGCAGCATGACACTTAAATTCAGGAATCACGACCTGTAATCTACCCTCTACTCTTTTCATTTTCAAAGATTTCTTCCCTGGAATGGTGTATGCTTTTTTAATTTTCTCATCAAAATCAACACTTACAGGCACGTTATGCAAGGGCACCAAATCCTCGATTACCTGCGCACGTCCACGCTGATGTGGCGTACCGTAGGTTAAATGTACCACATAGCGGTCGTCCTGCGGCTGGTGTAACAGGTTAACCCGCCCACAACTGGGCATATCAACTTCCACAAGCGGATCAGTCAACAGCTGCTTCAAGGCATTGTAGAACAGTTGACGGTGCACCCGCGAACCCTCTTTGGCATACATACGTTCCAAATCATGTGCACACCAAACGATGTTCCCGTTTTTGATGACTGCAGGATGAGCGGCTGGCATAGTTTGATAAGGCACATTATCATGTGAAGTCCAATGCTCTACGGTACGATCAAAATAAGGCTCATAAATCTGAGCCAGGATTTCAGTTCCTTCATTTGGTATAACACGTAGTGCTGGCATTCGATTCAGAAATGGAGATTGTACCAGATCCGTAGTCATCTTATCTCCCACATAAGTGTAATCATTACGAAAATTTGCGTCTCCGGCTAATGTAGCACCAATATCAAACTTCCAGGTTCCGTTTTTATACGCCCCTTTACCAATGATTAAAAGTTTACCTCCTTCATCCAAATAGGACTGAATGCGTGCTGTTTCTATCTCATTCAACCGCACATCGCTGTGCAGAATCAACACTTCCAGGTCATCCCATTCTTTCAGGTTATTGGCAACTACAAAATTGACCTGATTCTCCAGTAACATCTTGGTCAAATCATTATCACGCCCGGTAAAGCTTAGCCAAATAGCTGTACGCGCTTTATGTTGAGCATTGATGCTGTAGTCTTCAATTTTTTCGATGTATGAATAGGCATAACCAATGTTGTCGTAAGTGACTTTCTCCAGTTTTCCGGTTGGATGCAATTGGTCTCCAAAATTAGCCATGGCACCAAAAGACATCATGGCTGCTGCTTCGTACCAAATGGCATCTTTGTGTTTGAATCCTCCGAATTCTCCCCAAGCCGAATGAAACTTACCACTCATGCCTACGAGAGGCTTGCCAGTATTGGCATAGTACTTTGCTCTTACCGGAAATACATCGTAACCGTGCCAGGTGGTAGGCAGGTCTTCCAAATCCTGCTTGGTATTGTATTGGTGATATTGCTCCTTCATAATACGTGCACCACTGATTGGAGTAGTCCAATTGTAATAGATGGTTGCATTAGGCCGGTATTTCTTAATGATTGCATTGGTCTTTTGGAAATAGGTATGCATCTTTTTACAATGATGCTCCCAGGCCTCCTCCTCATTATTCCAGTCTACGCCATTCGCCTCCATATCTTTCTTGCTCCATTCATTGTAATTGATGGTTCCAACAGGAACAATGTCGAACCAAAAGCCATCTATCTCATAGTTTTTAGCGATCTCCTCAGTATGCTTTAACAGATGCTCCATGTAAGGCCCTTCAGGTGACATAGTAGGCCATCCCCAGGGAAAAGGCTCACCCGGCTTGGCTTTAGCTTCCATCTCCGCAAACTTATTAACTCCATCTTTTCCAGTAGATACCCATTCGGGATGCTCCCTAGCATCCAGTACGTTCCATCCCACAGTTACATATGCTTGTGCAGATACACCAATCTCGTGGCAAGCCTCCACCTGAGCGCCAAACAAGTCGAATTCCAAATTTGGATGACGTTTCCCTATTTTGCTATTGTAGTAGGCCCAACCATGATGTCCCTTTGCAAAAATATTGATTGAGTTGACGTGCCCTTCTTTCAATCGCTGTTGCCATTCATCTTTTTTCCAGTCCCGTCCAATATTCTCCAGTTTTTCGGTAGTATGGAAGTCAAGATGCACCTGACGAGATCCTTCCGGTATATTTTTCGTTTCTTGTGCATTTGCGGTCATAGCAACCATCAATAGCAAAACAAACAGGTATTTAGCTCTCTTATTCTTCATTATTTTTTATTTTAGTATTAAATGATGTCTTAATAAAATAACCACATTCTTATTTATTCTACTTTTTAATAAGCTCTAACTTTGGCACAGATTCTATACACGAAAGAATGTTTTGGCATACATTTTTAGGATCAAATCCGAACTTTTCATCTAATATTTCAGCTTTCGCCGAATAACCAAAATGATCTAGGCCTAAAACCATACCATTTTCCCCTACCAGAGATTCCAAAGTGACAGGTAAGCCAGCTGTTAATCCAATCCTTAAACTCCCGGCTGGTAATAACTGTTGCTGATATTCCAAAGGCTGACTCCTAAATAATCCTTCACTCGGTATAGAGAGAACCCTAGTCATTATACCATGGTTTTTCTGCAGCAACTCACTGGCGCGCACAAGTGTGGAAACCTCGGAACCACTCGCCAATAAGATTATCTCAGGTTTACTAACACAATCTTTTACAATATAAGCACCTTTTTCAGCCTGCTTTGCTTCCACAAAGCGATTATTCGTTGACGGAAGATCATTGATATTTTGCCTCGACAATAAAAGTGCTGTAGGTGTCTTTTTATTTTTCAAAGCCATTTCCCAGGCGACACTGGTTTCAGTCGCATCGGCAGGTCGAATTACCAATAAGGAGTTTTCCCCGCTATGGTTCTTCAGCTTTTCCATCAATCTAATTTGTGCTTCATGTTCAATTGGCTGGTGCGTTGGACCGTCCTCCCCGACCCGGAACGAATCATGCGTCCATACATATTTCACAGGCAATTCCATTAAAGCGGCCATACGAACAGCTGGTTTCATATAATCTGAAAACACAAAAAACGTCGCACACACAGGTACAACACCACCATGTAATGCCATTCCATTCATGATTGCCGCCATGGTCAGTTCGCATACTCCAGCTTGTAAAAAAGCACCTGAGAAATCACCTTTTTGAAAAGCCTTTGTCTTATTCAAGAACCCATCCGTTTTATCGGAATTTGCTAAATCTGCGGAGGCAACAATCATGTTCTCAACCTCATCGGCAAAAACCGATAATACAGCTCCTGATGCACTACGAGTTGAATCATTTGTCTTTTGTTGTATCGCCGAAAAAACGATTTTAGGAATCTCCCCATCTAAAAAAGTCGCCAGCTTGGCCGCCAAATCCGGATGTCTGTTTGCCCACCCATTCTCTTCCTCTCTTTTGTAGGCACTACGTTCCTTCAATACTTCACGACGTGAAGCATAAAGCTGTGCTACTTCAGAAAAGATTACAAAAGTGTTGTCCGGATCACCACCTAAATTTCCAATGGTATTTGTAAAACTGGCTCCGGCAGCAGAAATAGGTTGACCATGGGTGGAGGTTTTGTTTTCAAAACTGTTCCCCTCGGAATCTACACATCCTTTCCCCATAAGGGTTTTACCAATAATTAAAGTAGGACATTCTGATTCATTATTAGCCATTGTCAAAGCATTCCGGATTTCTTCGGCATTATTTCCATTGATTAAAATCACCTTCCATCCCCAAGCTTTATATTTCTTAGCCACATCTTCATTTGAAACTGCGTCAACAGTAGTTGAAAGCTGAATGTTATTGGAGTCATAATACATAATTAGGTTACTCAATCCAAGAAAACCAGCAATGCGTCCGGCCCCTTGTGAAATTTCTTCCTGTATGCCTCCATCCGAAATAAAGGTGTAAGTTTTGTGTGCCATCCAATCCCCAAATCGCTGGACTAAAAATCGTTCTACTATAGCAGCGCCAACTGCCATAGCATGCCCCTGACCAAGCGGTCCGGAGGTATTTTCAACACCTCTCAACACATCCACTTCCGGATGTCCTGGCGTTACACTTCCCCACTGCCTGAAATTTCTAAGCTCCTCCATAGTATAATTACCTGCTAGGGCAAGCACACTGTACAACATGGGAGACATGTGACCTGGATCAAGGAAAAAACGATCACGGTGAGGATAATACATATCATTGGGATCATAATTCAAAAACTCAGAATAGAGGATATTTATGAAGTCAGCTCCGCCCATGGCCCCCCCCGGATGGCCTGACTTTGCTTGCTCAACCATTGCGGCAGATAAAACACGTATATTATTTGCTGCTAAATTTAAAACCTGACATCTATCTTTCATTAAAATCTTATTATTAGGTGCTTAATTCCAATTCCTGAATAAAAAAAAGGCAGACTTCAGACATCACATCCTCCACCTGCCTAATCCACACTACTCTGTTATAATATCTAATTCGGCATAACCGGCTACACTGTTATTGCTTGTGTTATCTAGAGCTCTAAACTTTACGAAACGTGCTTTTATTGGATCAAATAGCTTCGTTTGCCAAATAGGGCTGTTTTTAATGTTTGAGAATTCGCCCTCACTCACTAATTCCCATGATTGTCCATTGGTTGATGCAAAAAACTGATAATTAAAGATGATACCATTTGACCAACGATTTTGATCAGGTAGATACTTAAATCCTCTGATCAGATGCGTCTGCCCCAAGTCCACTAACAAGTCAATCGGCATCTGCTTACTGCTTTGATGCCAAACAGTCATTGGCTCACCATCGAATATTCGGTTCGCATTTTCATCTTCAACGCCTACGATTTTCCAGCTCTTTTTAACAACGTCAAATGTCTCGCTGCTGACTGGGCTTCTTTTCCCAGATACAGGATCCAAAGCAATAGCTTTCACTTCTGCCTTACCTGCCAGGATGAATGATTCAGTGTATCTATTCGAATTATTATCCGGCTCTGAGCCATCCGTTGTGAAAAACACATCCACTTCGTTGTCTGCTGATTCTATTTTCAGTATTCCTTCCCTGTCTCTCTTAATAACCGGAGCTGTTAATACTTTAGGGGCTTTATAAAGTTCAACATTGGTAATCAGAGGAGCAGCTTTTGACTTTTTAATTGTCACTCGAATTTTTGATGCAGTCGTGGTGGGCAATCGAAGTATTCTTTTATAACCAATGGTTGTTTCCTGTGCCAGCGTCTGCCATTTACCATCTACCATTACATCTAAAGTAAACTCCTGCACCCGCTGACCTAAACGAATATATTCCTGAATCAGAAAACGATTAAATTCCGTAGGTTTCTCCAGGTCAATGGTTAGCGATGCTTGTGAAATCGGATCATCCGTTGACCAGTAAGTTTCTTTCTCACCATCAGTTACGTTTGACGCTTTGTACTTTCGAGAATTTCCTCTCACATTACTCGCCTCTACTTCTTTCCCTTTAGCCAAATTAAGGGCAAAATCAGCCTTAAGTGCATTAGACATTTTCAATATTTGCTCGACATCTTTTTCATGAATTAGTCCGCGTGGATCAACCGGGAAATTCATTAACAATGTTGCACCCCGTCCTACGGAATGGTAATAGATATCCAACAAGTGTGGCAAGGTTTTTACTTTATGATCTTCTGACTTATGGTAGAACCATCCTGGACGAATTGAAACATCTACTTCTGCTGGAACCCAATGGGTTCCATCCTCGTGACCGTATTGCAACTCCTTATAGTCAGGAAAACCTGGCCACACTTCATCTCTGCGTAAAATATTCCAATTGGTTTTACCAACCCATCCCTCTTCGTTACCACACCAACGACAACCAGGGCCCGCATCACTAAATAGAATAGCATTGGGTTGTAATTCACGGACCATTTTGTAGGTATTCTCCCAATCATAATAGGTCTTACGATCTACGTTTCTGTTTTCGTTCGCACCGCCATAATAACCAGAACCACCATTCGCCCCATCAAACCAGATTTCAAAGATATCTCCATAGTTGGTCAATAACTCACGCAATTGATTACGGAAATAAGTAATATACTCAGGCCTACCATAATCGGCATGATTACGATCCCAAGGTGACAAGTAAACTCCAAACTTCAACCCATATTCCTTACATGCGTCAGAAAGTTCTCGTAACAGGTCTCCTTTCCCATCTCGCCATGGGGAATTTTTTACAGAATATTCGGTATACTTCGAAGGCCACAAACAAAATCCATCATGGTGTTTGGCTGTAATAATAATTCCTTTCAATCCGGCCTCTTTGCATACTCTGGCCCATTGATTACAATCCAACTCCGTTGGATTAAACAGTTCAGGACTCTTATCTCCATAGCCCCACTCAATATCGGTAAAAGTATTCATACTAAAATGCACGAAAGCATACTCCTCCATCTCATGCCATTTTAGCTGTGACTCAGAAGGAATTGGGCCTACAGCGGCGGGTGGTGCAACCTGCTTGCATGAAAACAATACCGGTACTATCAACCAAACAAATAAAAACTTCATTTTCATATTATAATTTCTACAATTCAATTAAGTAATCGTTCTTAATTACTGATTTTTAAACACCGTCAAAGTTCTGTACCCATAGATTGCGATTGCAACAAAACAAACGAATGGCAAAACAAACGATACATTAACAGCGGGCAACCAGCCGATCTGTCCCATATCGATAATCGCCCCTTGAATAGGCGGCATCAAAGCACCGCCAACAATCGCCATCACCAGACCTGCAGCTCCAATCGTGGAGTCATCTCCTAAACCGTGCAAAGCAATTCCATAAATAGTTGGGAACATCAATGACATAAAACCTGATGTGGCCACTAAACAATAAAGTCCCATTTGTCCTTCTATAAGAACCACTCCGCCTATTGTGATCATTCCACCAATAGCAAAGTAGGTCAATAGCTTTCTTGCGTTCACATACTTCATAATCGCCGTGCTTATGAAACGGCTAGATATAAACAAGGCCATTGCAGCAATATTATAATTTTGTGCTGTGGCCTTATCTAGACCAAGGTTCTCAGCATATTGAATAATAAAAGTCCAACACATAATCTGAGCTGCCACATAAAATACCTGAGCAATTACGCCTTCACGGTATTTTTTATTTTTAAACAAGCGACTAAAAGAGTCTTTAGCATGCACTTCATGATCCGCATTTTGTCTTTCAGGCATCTTTGATACCAAAATAATAACGAACATCACAAGTACAACAAAACCAAGCATCACATAAGGATTGCGAATAACATCGAGATCATGGGTTCGGACTGCCGCTTTTTCAGCAGCACTCATGGTCTCAAAAACCAAGTTACCAGACGCATCCCGAACATCTGATTCCAAGGAAGCTAGAATTACTTTAGAGGCGATAAACATGCCAAAAATCGACCCCAGAGGATTGAAGGACTGCGCCAGATTTAAACGGCGCGTTGCTGTCGCTTCATCTCCCATTGACAGGATGTATGGATTAGCTGTTGTTTCCAAGAAAGCTAATCCAAATGTTAGGATATATAATGAACCTAAAAAGAAACCAAACATTTCGAACTGAGCCGCAGGGTAGAATAACAAAGCACCTACTGCATATAATATCAATCCCAACAGTACTCCTTTTTTATAGGAATACCGCTTCACAAAAAGTGCGGCCGGAATGGCCATGGTACCGTAGCCCCCATAAAAAGCAAACTGAATGAGAGAAGCTTTGGCATTAGTAATTTCCATCACTGTTTTAAATGCAGCCACCATAGGGTTAGTGATATCATTGGCAAACCCCCACAGGGCAAACAGACAGGTAATCATAATGAATGGTACCCGCAATTCTCTGGACACTACTTTATCTTTATCTTTCACAGCGTAATAGATTTACAGGTTAGTTTTTAAATACACTTTCAATTGTATCAATAGAAACACCCAATACTTTTTCACTAATTTGATTCAAGGCTTCTTTAGATCCTTTAAAATGATAAGTACATTGGGTATGCGTGTAACTTTCATTTGATTTCAAAGCTAACGCCGGCGATGACGTTTCCAGCTCGTAAAAAGGACCCATCTGGGATCCATCTTCCAGTGGTCCATCATTATAGGAGTTAAAAGCATCTCCTCCGTAGGGATTTTCTTGTAATTCCCATGCAGAATTCACAAAATTAGTTTCCCCTTCAGGCAACCCACACTCTAAAATTGTCAATGCCATGTTTTGGGCATCATAGCTCCCCATATAACGGCTGGTGCGCAATGGTGGAACTCCTATCTTACCGCGGCTGTTACCATCGGCTTTAAAGTAGATAACATTATCAACCACCTTAAGGCGTTCCTCATTCACTTTCCCAAAATAATTATCATTTACCACTGCACCCAATAAGGTTTCGTCTCCCTCTTTTACAGGAATTACCACTGTCACTTCAGGAGAAGGAATCATCATCCCAAGCATCCATATCGACAATAATCCTGTCTCTTTATCCCAGTTCTGCTCTCCTATATTTTGCATGTTGTTTTCTGACTGGTAGGCTACCATCGACACCTTTGGCGCATGAATCCCCAATTGCTTCTCAACTTGTTTCTGAGAAAGCAGATTTATGGTTCTTTCCACTTTCAAGCGAAATGGGGTACCTGAGTAATTTACCAATTCAATTTCTTTGCTGAGTATAGCTTTATTTGCACTATTTTCTACTAAATTAAAAGGCTCTGTATCAATGGCTGCTGGCACATGCCAGTTTTCAAAATAAAAGGATTTTCCCTTTCCAAAATATACAGAAAACTGTCCCCCTTCCGGACCAATCCAAAAGCGCTCCTCGCCTCCAAAAGGGTTGAATTGTTCGACTTTTTTCTGGGACGAAATCAAGTCATAGTTGATCCAACCAAAGCTGAATCCTTCATCACCTTCACAGCTTGAGGTCAT
>JAEINY010000198.1 GCA_016342595.1 Marinilabiliaceae bacterium | reverse complement strand
AGCGAAGTCATTGCTTGTGACTATGTGGTGGTAATGGATGAAACACTCATTACACCAACCATTATCAATAGTGTAAAGGATGATGCCACCTTTATTATCAATTCCAATAATCCTGCCAGGCATGAGATCCTTAAAAACCACAAAGTGGTGGCCATCGATGCCACTTCTTTGGCCTTGGAAGTATTGGGCAGACCAATTACCAACACAGCCATGTATGGTGCCTTGGTAGCTGTTTCAGGATTAGTGAGCATGAACTCTGCACTGAGCAGCATTCAGCACGAGATGAAACCGGCCCTGGTTAAGAAGAATTGCGAGATCATCAAACGGGCTTTTGAACTTATAAATTAATGGACCATGAACAGACCTGTTAAACAAAATTTTAAGCGCCCCGAGCACATTGACGATTATCCGGTAGGACCACAGTATGAAGCCGGACACCTGGCCGAGACAAATGCTGGCTGGCGTACTTACCGTCCGGTCGTGGATCATGACACCTGTATCAATTGCCTGCGCTGTTACCTGGTTTGCCCCGATGGCACCATCTTTAAAAATGATGGCCAAATAGGTATCGATTACGACTATTGTAAAGGCTGTGGTGTTTGTGCACACGAATGTCCCAAAGATGCCATTGAAATGGTGAAAGAAGAGCTTTAGTAAATTGGTGATTTAGCAAATAACGAATGAAAACAAATAATGTATTTATATCAGGTGATGAAGCAGTCGCACACGGTGTGCGTCTGTCGCGGCCGCATGTCATCGCTGCCTACCCCATCACCCCACAGACAATAACCGTTGAACGTCTTTCTGAAATGGTCGAACAAGGGGAACTGAAAGCCACCTACATGCATGTGGAATCAGAACATTCCGCTATTTCAGCCACCATGGGTGCCAGCAGCGTTGGGGCACGTACGTTCACCGCGTCATCCTCGCAAGGCCTGTTATACATGGTAGAAGGGCTACATTATGCCAGTGGCGGTCGCTTCCCCATTGTGATGATGAATGCCAATCGCTCGGTAGCTTTGCCCTGGAGTATCTATGGGGATCAGCGCGATTCGCTATCACAACTGGACTGCGGATGGATACAAGTATATGTGGAAGATGCGCAGGAAGCACTGGACATGACCATTCAAGCCTTCAAAATAGCAGAACATGCCAAGGTATTGACCCCCATGATGGTCAACCTGGATGGATTTATCCTCACGCATACCTATGAGATGGTGGAAATTCCCGATCAGGAGAAAGTAGATCAGTTCCTTCCTCCATTTGAGACACCTAACAAAATGTGTTTTGAGCAACCTAAAAACATGGCTTTCAGCTCTCAGCCTGATGATAATACCGAATTCAAATACCAGCAACATGTAGCGGTAATGGATGCCATTGAAGTGGCTGAAACGACTGATCGTGAGTTCGGGCAGCATTTCGGACGCACTTACGGTGGTATGACCGAAGAATACCGTTGCGAAGATGCAGAAGCGGTATTGGTCACCTTAGGCAGTATCACTGGTACGGTGCGCGTGGTAGTGGATCAACTACGCGAGAAAGGACTGAAAGTGGGCTTGCTGAAAATTCGTTACATGCGTCCTTTCCCTGAAAAGCAGATCATGGACTTGAGTCAACGCATCAAAGCCATTGGGGTGATCGATAAGGATATCTCTTTTGGATATGAAGGCACCATTTTCACCAATGTGAACTCTGCCTTGTCTAAAACAGAACGCACACTCTTTAAAAAGAATTTCGTGGGCGGACTAGGTGGTCGCGACATCACCAAAGCCGAGATTGAGAAGATGTTTACAGATCTGCTGGATGGCATTGCCGGTAAACAACAGGAAACAGTTGAATTCTTTAACCTTAAAGTAGCGACCAATGGCTGATACAATACTTGAACAACCTAAAAAGATAACTGCCAAAAACATCACCGACCAGGAGTTCTTCTACGGGCACAAAGCCTGCGCCGGATGCGGGGGGAGTTTAGCCGTTCGATTGGCGCTTAAAGTACTGGGCGAACGTACCTATGCCGCTTTCCCTGCCGGATGTATGGCAGCAGTGGGATTCATCTTTCCGCAAATGGCCTTCACCAATAACGCTATTATCACCACCTTTCCGGGTGTGGCAAGTATGGCCTCCGGTATTGCTGCCGGTGCCAAAGCTATGGGACAGGAAAATTTTAAAACAGTCGCTTTCGCCGGTGATGGCGGAACAGCTGACATAGGTCTACAAGCCCTCTCGGGGATGATTGACCGCAACGACGATGTGTTGTATATTTGTTATGACAACGAGGCGTATATGAATACGGGTATCCAAAAAAGTGGGCTAACGCCTTATGGTACCCAGACAACGACCACTCCGGCCGGTAAAAATCTTCCGGGTACGATTACGCACAAGAAGAATCTGTTCGAGATCATTGCTGCGCATGACATTGCTTATGCCGCAACCGCCAGTATCGGTTACCCTCAGGATTTCATTAATAAAGTCAATAAAGCGAAACAGATTAAAGGTACCACCTTTATTCATGTGTATGCCTCTTGTCCCACTGGTTGGGGAACACCCACGCACACCGCTGTGGAGATTGCCAAAGAAGCGGTAGATGCCGGTCTGATCTTTCTGGCTGAATATGAAAACGGCGATTTCAAACTGAACCGCAATCCGAAAAGCTTTGCTTCGGTGAAGGAATACCTCACCAAACAGGGACGCTTTAAGCACATGACCGACACTGATATCGAAGAAGTGATCAAACACCGCGATATCAAGTGGGAACGCATGCGTAAAAAATGGATGGACTAGATAGGTCTTTATTGGTTGTGGAAGGATGAGCTTCTACTCTACTGACCACTGACTATTTTACTAACGACTAAAAACAAAAGCCATGATAAGTGATTTGCCAAATATATTTTCGAACATAGCCAACAACATGAAGCGGTCGGCCATTCGTGAAATTTTAAAGTTGACGCAACAGCCCGATATGATTTCATTTGCAGGCGGGCTGCCGGCACCCGAATCCTTTCCCATCGAAGATTTGAAAGCCATTGTATCCGATATCATGAACGAAGACGCAGCTGCTGCTCTTCAGTATGATGCTACAGAAGGCTTAAAAGAATTGCGGGAAATATTGGTTGAAAAATACCAACAAGAAGGGGTGGATTGTACTATCGATAATCTAATTATCACCACCGCCTCTCAGCAAGGTCTGGATTTACTGGGGAAGATTTTCATCAACAAAGGTGATAAAGTCATCTGTGGATTACCGTCTTACCTGGGTGGTATTTCTGCTTTTGCTTCCTATGGCGCCGAGATGGTTGGCGTACCCATGGATGAACATGGCATGAGCGCCAAACTATTACAGGAAAAACTGGAAGAGCTGCAACAGCAAGGTGAAAAGCCGAAATTCATCTACATCATTCCTGATTTCCAAAATCCCGCCGGGATTACCATGCCAGAGAAACGCCGGGAAGAGATCATTGCCATTGCCCACACTTATGATGTGTTGATTGTGGAAGATAGTCCCTATCGTGAAATCCGCTTTGAAGGTAAACCACAGCGTTTGATGTACGAACTGGATAACACCGGCCAGGTGATTACTTTGGGAACGTTCTCTAAGATTGTGGCTCCGGGATTCCGCATTGGCTGGGTACTAGCCCATCCGGACATCAACGACAAACTGGTAATGGCCAAACAGTCGGCTGATTTATGTACCCCAACTTTTGTGCAGAAGATTGCTGCCCGTTACATGAAAACCGATCATTACCAGACCAATCTTAATAAAACCATTGAGATGTATCACAAACGCCGGGATGTGATGTTGGAGGGTTTCAAACAGCACATGCCAAAAGAAGTCACCTGGACACATCCTGAAGGTGGTTTATTCCTGTTTGTAAGATTGCCTGAATACATGGATGCCGAGCAATTGTTTTACGAGGCAGTGAATAAGAAAGTAGCTTTTGTGGTTGGAAACGTTTTCTTCTGCGATGGCAAAGGTCAAAATACCCTGCGCATGAATTTCTCCTTTATGAATGAAGAAAAAATTGCAGAAGGCGTACAGCGATTGGCCGAAGTGGTCAAAGAAGAGATCACCAAACACAATGACCGGGTAACCGGTACGCATCGAGTGAATTAATAATTAAAAACTAACCATTAACAGTTAATTAACCATTATACATTGATGAAGGCAATCACAAGCTTAGACCAAATGGTACAGCACTTATGCGATACGGGCATTCAAAAACGTATCGCTGTTGCTGTAGCTGAGGATGATAATACCCTGGGGGCACTGTTGGAAGCCCATCAAAGAGGATTTGCAAATCCCATTTTGATTGGTGATAAAACACGCATTGAATCCGTATTAACCGAAGAAAAAGCGAATCCATCTGATTTTCAGATTATCGACATACCGGATCATCAGAAGGCTGTGAGCGAAGCCGTGCGTATGGTACGCGCCGACGAAGCAGATGTGCTGATGAAAGGTCTGATTGGAACTGATAAATTCCTGAAGGCTGTATTGGATAAAGAAAAAGGCTTGTTACCGGCTGGTAACGTGATGAGCTATGTCTGTGCTGTGGAATTACCCAAATATCACAAACTACTGTTTGTATCAGATACCGCCGTATTACCCTATCCCAACCTGGATCAGAAAGTAGCCATGGTGAAATACACCGTTGAAATGACCAAACGCTTTGGCATTAATGATCCGAAAGTGGCATTGATAGGCGCTTCAGAGAAAGTAAATAAAGCTTTTCCATACAGCCTGGACTACCAAAAAATTCTGGAAATGGATAAAGTGGGTCAACTTCCTGCCTGCACCATTGACGGTCCCTTGGATGTATTCCTGGCCTGTGACAAAGAAAGTGTGAAGATTAAAGGGATTCCAACGCCTGTTAATGGCGAGGCTGATGCCCTGATTTTCCCTTCCTTAGAATCAGCCAATAGCTTTTATAAAGGCTTAATGCTGTTTGGCGGAGGTGAATTGGCGGGTTTGATTCAGGGAACCATTAAACCAGTGGTTGTCATGAGTCGTAGCGAGAGTCAGAAGTCGAAATTTTACTGTGTGGCGCTCTCCTGCCTGATGGCTTAACATTTTTTAATAAAAAACAATGTAATTATTTTGTTAGCTCAATAATTTCAAGTATTTTGAAAGTCCTATTTAATGATGGACCAATTGTCCGTTTGTTAACTTTTAACCTTTAGTTTGTCTTAATTAATTTGTCAGAAAGCCCCGGTTTTTTCGGGGTTTTCTTTTGGAGGGTATCAGGAAAACTAATAGCTCGTTCACAAATTAGTATTTTATAATTGAATGATGTATACTTTGGTTGAGGGAAGCGAAACAACCTTTGTGGCCCGATAGTTCGGGCTGGCTCGTTTTGCATGGAAAAGTTACACTGAGAGGGCAAAGTTCAGGAAACGGTCACAGAGCCTTTTGAATGTAATGAAGAAATTGTTAATACCTTACAAATGAAAATACTCTGTGCCCTTATTGTTTTTTTTCTCCGAAACTCCGTGTAACAATTCGGTATTACAGTTCCTCCTCTTCTGCTGCCAAATCAACACTATCTCTTGCCCAGCGATACTTACCTGCTGTTCTGTTGAAAAATGATGAAAAGCAAAACCTTCCGGGCCTTTAGCCCTAAGTTTAATACATCCGTAATCACAGGGTTACGTTACACTCCACCCTGTGCTTTTACAGTTTGGCCCTACAGTCCAACTCCTAATACCAACGTCAGCGTAATATAAACCATCATGTGAAACCACAATTCTGTCCACCTATGAATAAGGGAATCAAAGATCGACGTTGTCAATTCAGTGGGTAATACCGTTTACTAATCAAAATGCGCCTTTAGTGCGTTTCACTTCTAAACGCCCTTTGATTATGTATCGGCATTATACCAGCGCATGCGATAGCAATCGCATTTGATATTTAATTGGTATAAGATAAAAACAAATGCCCGGCACAAACCAGGCTTTTCATCTATGGTTAGAAGTGAATCACATTTCCCTATAGATGGTTTTTCTACCGTCAGGATGAGCCTATTTTCTATACAGATTACCTTTCTGCCGTCGGCCATCGACCTATATTGCTAGATGAACCATCCCATTGGCCGGAAAGCGATCTATACCAAAAACAGAAGGGTTTCTGCCGCAAAAAATGAATCTATACAGATATAGATCGATTTCCAACGGTTTGGAAGCGCCATTTTTCCCTATAGGATACTTCCCAATGGCCGAAAAGATGAGTAATAACATTCAGGTTTTACGTCGAAAAACAATCCGTGTGATTAAAATTAATACAACCATATGATAAATTGAATCATTGATGTTCGGTAAAATTCTGTTTCAATCAATGATCCATCACCATTTGTAAAACCTCTGCGAGGTATATCATTAAAAATATAGGCTTCTAAGGGCTTTTCAACTTTCAGATGAGAGTGAGAATAAATGAAAGAAACAGTCCTGGTAGATTGATGTTTTCACTTACGCATTCCAGCCAAAATAATAGATGAATCCAAATGACTAGAATTGATTAAGTGTATTTTCAAATGCTACTGTAAGTACTTTATAAATATTAGTCTGCCCGGCATATTTCTGATTCATTTCAAACTCAAGACCCAAATATTTTTCTGATTCTTTATCCCGAAAAAAACGGACATGTCCATCTGGCTTTCCCTGGAAAGGATAATTAAAACGGGTACGAAAGCCAGGTAATACTTTTTCGATTTCCGATTTCCATACTTTGGCGAATTGTTTTTCCTGCATTCGCCCCGGATGATAAAGTATACCAAAATCCGTTTGCCGAATTACACCGTTTAACTCGGGCTTAAAGGAATGAACAGACAGGTGTAATACCGTTCGATTCTGCTCCCACAATTTATAGATTTCTTGCTTAAAAGAGTTTCGAAACGCATAATAGATCCCGTTTAAAATGCTCTCCTTTTCAGAAGCAGGCAAAGCTTTGGTAAACTCCGAAAACAAACTCTTTCGATAAAGCGAACGGTTAACATCTACAACCAATCTGGAAACCGTAGCACACTGATTAAAAACAACCTGTTTGTTTTTAAAACAATTATAAAGTTCTAAGGCTCCAATATCATATCCCCTATGGGAATTTATTACATCTGCAGCTTCTTTAAAAAGCGATGCATATTGCTCCGGAATTACATTTCCGCCATGCTCACAAGATAAAACAACCGCTAACTTCGGTACTTTCATTTACTCCTTTTTCAGTAGTGCAATTAATCCCTTTCGGTTCAAAATCTTCACACTTTTACCTTTGGCTTCAATGAACTCTTCATTGTGCAGGTCCCGCATGGTACGACCTAACGAGGGTCGGGCCACTCCAAACATATTGGCTAACTCTTCCTGACTCTTAGGTAGTATAATTTCACCATCCAAAGGGCCGGCCAGTTGCAAAAGGTAATGCGCCAATTTCTCCTGTATGGTTTGAAAAGATAAAAACCGAATTTTATCAGATAAGAATTGCGCCCGATCGGAGATATTATTCATGAAATTATTCAGAAAAGGTACACTCCTTTGTAATAATAATATCATAGATGCTTTAGGTAGATTAAAAATCTCCACCTCATTATTAGCAATGATATTCACCGGACAAGTATTATTCTGTCCAAAGATAAACGCAATGGCTAAAGGTTTGGGGGGTTCAATGTCCTCTATTTTTATTGACTTACCGGAAAAATCCATCATCTCCCCTTTCACGCTTCCTTTGAGCATGATCATTAAGGATTGGCACTTGTCCCCACTCTGGGCAATCAGCTGCCCTTTGGTATACTTTTTTATCTGATAGGGTAACCCACTTAATAGCTTTTTCAATTCATCGGGTGATACCCCTTTGAACAGGGGACATTTAGTAAGCACATCCATATTTAAGTAATTTTGCACCAAATTAAGAATTGTTTTCAATTTTGTAACATCTGTTACAATTATCCCATTCCTACTGCCTTACTTTTGCTCATGTAAAACGAACGAAACAAAAATAATATACACATCATATGGAAAGGGAAATTATAAAAATAGATGAGGATTTGTGTAACGGTTGTGGGGTTTGCATTCCTTCTTGTCACGAAGGTGCTTTACAAATTATTGATGGAAAAGCCCGATTGATCTCCGACCTGATGTGTGACGGCTTAGGTGCTTGTTTAAACCATTGTCCGCAAGATGCTATGACCATTGAAAAACGTGAGGCTGAGCCTTATGATGAAGTGAAAGTCATCACATTAATGGTGAAAAAAGGCAAAAATACCGTTGTAGCTCACCTGAAACACCTGAAAGATCACAACGAAACCGTTTTCTTAAAGCAAGCTGTTCAATACCTGAAAGAAAACGAAGACAATATGGAATTTAGTATCGATGATGTGATCCGTGAGCTTCACAAACCGATAGTATCCGTTATGAATAATCCACAAGGAGTTGGCTGCCCAGGCTCACAACCCAAATCCATCGAACGACCTACAGTGATGACACCTATAGGTGGATGCCCGGGATCGCAAGCACGCACCATTGACCGTGATACAATTAAGCCCGAAGGCGCTCAATATGCAGGTGACGCCCCTTCCGAATTGCGTCAGTGGCCGGTACAGATGCACCTGGTGAATCCAATGGCGCCTTATTTTAGAGATGCGGATATGGTATTAGCAGCCGATTGTGTAGCTTTTGCCATGGGAGACTTCCACAGCAAATTCCTGAAAGGTCGAAGTGTAGGAATTGCGTGTCCTAAACTGGATAACGGACAAGAAACCTATGTACAAAAACTGATTCAGATGATTGATATGGCTAAGATTAATACCTTGACAGTGGCCATCATGCAGGTACCGTGTTGTGGCGGATTACTTCAGATGGCAAAAACAGCTGTAGCGCAAGCCAAGCGTAAAATTCCTTTAAAATTGGCTGTTATCTCCATTGAAGGAGAAGTCTTAAAAGAAGAGTGGATTTAATGAATTAATCTGAATAACTTACTATCAAGAATATAAACGCTTAAAAAACCAATAACCATGAGTATGTTTTGTTACCAATGCCAAGAGGCTTCTAAAGGAACCGGTTGTTCAATCAAAGGTGTATGTGGAAAAACACCTGACGTAGCCAATTTACAAGATTTATTATTGTACACTGCAAAAGGTGTTGCCATTTACAATGAACTGGCCGCAGAAAAAGGTCTTGACACCAGTAAAGCTGATAAATATCTGTTGGACTCATTATTTATCACCATTACAAATGCCAACTTTGATGAAGCTAAAATTGTAGCTAAAATTAAAGACGGTTATGCCCTTCAAGATGAGCAAAAAGCTCAGATCGGTGAAACAGGCCAGCTACATGACTCTACTGTATATAGAGGTAAGGATGTGAACGACATGCTTGGCAAAAGTATATTGATCGGAATCCTTTCCATTGAAAACGAAGATATTCGTTCCCTGAAAGAACTATTGACGTATGGTGTGAAAGGTATGGCTGCCTATGGCGAACACGCCTGGAATCTAGGTTACTTCAGCAAAGATATCTATGCATTCGTTACCAAAGCGATGGTTGCCACTACAAAAACCGATATTTCTGCGGATGACTTGGTAGGATTAGTATTGGAGTGTGGTAAATTTGGTGTGGATGTGATGGCCCTGTTGGATAAAGCCCACACGGAGTCTTTTGGTCATCCTGAAGTAAGCAAGGTGAACCTGGGCGTTAAAAATAATCCTGCTATTTTGGTGAGTGGACATGATTTACGCGACCTGAAAGAGCTGTTGATTCAAACAGAAGGAACTGGAGTTGATGTGTACACCCACAGTGAAATGTTGCCGGCTCACTACTACCCGGAATTCAAGAAATTTGAACACTTTGTAGGTAACTACGGTAATGCCTGGTGGAACCAGACAAAAGAATTTGAAACGTTCAACGGTCCTGTATTATTCACTACCAACTGTATTGTACCACCAAAAACATCATACCAGGATCGTATTTACACAACCGGTGCTTCTGGTTTTGACGGCTGTCCTCACATTGCCGATCGCGTGAATGATCAAGCAAAAGATTTCTCGGTAATCATTGAGCATGCTAAGAAGTGTGCTGCGCCAACTGAAATTGAGACAGGTGAAATCGTTGGTGGATTTGCCCATAACCAGGTATTGCAGTTGGCCGACAAAGTGGTAGATGCTGTTAAAACAGGTGCGATAAAGAAATTTGTTGTGATGGCCGGTTGCGACGGACGCATGAACGATCGTAATTACTATACTGACTTTGCCAATGAATTACCAAAAGATACCGTGATCTTAACTGCTGGTTGCGCCAAATACCGTTATAACAAATTGCCGTTAGGCGATATCGGTGGTATTCCTCGCGTATTGGATGCCGGTCAGTGTAATGACTCCTACAGTTTAGCTGTAACAGCTTTGAAATTAAAAGAGGTGTTCGGTTTAGACGATATCAATGACCTGCCAATTGTATATAATATTGCATGGTACGAGCAAAAGGCTGTGATTGTATTGTTAGCCTTGCTTAGCCTGGGTGTGAAAAACATTCACTTAGGACCTACTCTGCCTGCATTCTTATCTCCTAATGTGGCTAAAATCTTAATTGATACATTTGGAATTAGTGGTATCTCAACCGTTGAAGAAGATATTAAAACAATGATCAATTCTTAGGAGTATTCAATTGTAAAATTGACTAAACATAGATTGATTCTAAATACGTGTAATCCTGCATCTTATTCGTTAAGATGCAGGATTTTGCATAGGAAATTAAGTGAAGAATTACTATTTTACTAATGCATTATTAACATCAAATCCTCTTCCTATGAGTGAAAAGTTCTTCGATTTTTTAAAACCTCCTGAAAGATGGAAAGTCCCGGTTATTCTGGCTTTTGGCATCTTCTGTGGATTAGGGTTTTATGTTTTTTACGTGTCGAGAGCCCACTCCTATCTATCGGATGATCCAATGACCTGTGTCAATTGTCACATCATGGCAGCTCAGTTTGCTACCTGGAATCACAGCGCACACAGAGAAGTTGCTTCCTGTGTTGATTGCCACATCCCACATAACAACGTGGTAAACAAATACTACTTTAAAGCCAAAGATGGTCTCCGGCATGCTTCTGTATTTACCATGCGTGCTGAACCACAAGTCATTTTCATCAAAGAAGAAGGAGCTGAAGTGGTACAACAGAATTGTGTGCGCTGTCATACTCACTTAATCACCGATGATAAATTATTAGCCACTAAACCCGATGTTCACATGAACATTGACGACCGTAAATGTTGGGAATGTCACCGTGAGACACCACATGGCCGGGTCAATAGTCTATCAAGTGTGCCCCATGCACGTGTACCAGTACCCGAAAGTCCACTTCCAGACTGGATTAAAAAACTAAAATGAATAAAACCTAATTCCAAAACAATATGAAACCTATTAGAGAACAAATCAAAAATAAACCCTGGTTAGGCTGGGTACTATTCTTTGTTACCATTGTTGTTGTATTCCTTTTAGGATTATTAGCTTCATCAGTGATTGAGCGCCGTGCCGAAGCTGTTTTTGCATATACTCCACAAGTTAAACACTCACCTACGGAGCCCAGAAATGAAGTTTGGGGACAAAATTTCCCGCGACAATACCAATCTTACATGAATACCAAAGACACCCTGTTTGCCAGCAAATACAACGGTGCAGCCATGATTGACATGCTGGAAGTAGATCCACGGCTAGTGGTACTATGGGCCGGTTATGGTTTCTCGAAAGACTACAACCAGGGGCGTGGTCACATGCATGCCGTTGAAGACATCCACAAGACCTTAAGAACAGGTGCTCCTGCAGAAGGTAAAAAAAGCCCGATGCCCAATACATGTTGGACCTGTAAGAGTCCCGATGTACCGCGCTTGATGAAAGAC
>JAEINY010000197.1 GCA_016342595.1 Marinilabiliaceae bacterium | reverse complement strand
TTCAAAATACCGATCCATCCAGATATTTTGTCCCAATGGCGTATTGAAATAAACCAATAGGGGAACGACTAATAAAACACTCAAAATAAGTATGTACAAATGCCGGAAAAATTTTAGGCTTAAATCGACTCGTCGTTTGGCCAACAGCATAAAATACAGATAAAGAAAAGGACCAAACAGCAATTCATTGGGTACGCGGATGGCGAACAAAAATAAGGTTTTCACCTAAACCGTAGCATCCCATATCATAAATCATGCACTCCACCCTTTTATTTTTCCTCAAACCTATCAGGTGTCTCCTCACCTGTCCCTATTAAAATGGCGATCCATTGGGTCCGTTCATTTTGCTCCAGCATGATTTTAATGGTTATCGTTAGCGGAACAGATAAAAACATGCCGATCGTTCCGAAAATATAACCCCAAATAATTAAGGATAAAAAAACAACCAATGTTGATAAGCCTAAGCCTTTCCCCATTACCTTAGGTTCAACCACACTACCCATCACAACATTAACCAGCAGATACCCAACACCTGTCCAGATCATACCTCCCACACCCAATTGTAGCAAGGCTAAAAGAACGGTGGGTACTGCAGCAATAATGGAGCCGATACTGGGGATGTAGTTTAATAAAAATGCAATGACACCCCATAAAATAGCATAATCAACACCTGCAATAAGCAACCAGATCCAAATAAAAAGACCAGTGAACAAACTGATTACCGTCTTTATAGAGAGGTAGTGCCGAATACTTGTCCCAATCTTATCAAGGTGATTGAGGGAGTTCCCGTGAATTTTCTCCACCAGACGCGCTTTTTTAATAAAGGTTTTTGTTTCCAGCAACATGAAAATCGTAATAAACAGAATGAGAAAAGAATCGGACATGATGCGGCCCACCTCACTCAAGGCACGCGTTGTAAAGCCCAGTATTTTTCCCGGATCAATGAGATCCAATAACTGACGCCTGTTTATATTGGCACCTGCATTATTTAAATCATCAATGATGGACGTCAACATTTGCCGTAAGCTATCTTCATACTTGGGGGCATCTTTCATAAACGCCGAAATCGAATTCCCGATAATGCCGCCAAACAGGAATAAAATCAAACCCACACTCACTAATACGATTAATATTGCCAAGCTGTAAGGAATTTTCTTCTTCTCTAACCACAAAATGGGTTGCGTACAAATGACACTTATAAATACTGCCAATATCACAGGTAATATCAGGGATTTGGCAGCCATAACACCTGCCAGAATCACAATCATTGCCGCCAATTGCACTGTCAAAGACGTTTTTAACTCCTTCATTATTGATGGTATTTTGAATAATAAAAAATGGAAATGTTAATTAAGGCCCTAAAGGTACAGAATTTTAAGACCTATGGTAGTTTATTTCCAATGGTACTACACCGATTACTAATCAATACCAGCGATAAAACATCGCTCTTTGATTATGTATCGGCATTACATCTCCATCAAATCCACAATCAACCCGGTCCACCCTGTTTGGTGAGAAGCGCCCAGTCCTTTTCCTGTATCACCATGGAAATACTCGTAAAACAGAAGATGATCTTTAAAATGGGGTGAATTTTGAAACAGTTCACTTTGACCATATACAGGGCGATACCCATTTTCATCTTTGGTGAAAAGGGCAACTAAGCGCTGCGCCATTTTTTGAGAAATGGCTTTGAGTGTCATCTTTTGACCGGATCCGGTGGGGTATTCCACCAGAAACTCATCGCCATAATACCGATGAAACGCTAATAAGGATTTAATCAACATGTAATTAATGGGAAACCAGATGGGGCCCCGCCAGTTGGAATTACCACCAAACAAGTCACTATCTGACTCGCCGGGTACGTAAGAAATACACAATCGCTGACCACTGCCAATGTAACAGTAAGAGTTAAAATGATGATAAGCAGACATGGAACGCACACCATAATCCGATAAAAACTCCGCCTCAGCAACCATCTTACGAATCAAACATTTCATGCGATGGCCCCTCAGTAAGGACAAGAGATGCGTCTGCCCCACTCCCTCTGTTTCCCAACGGGAGACTAACTTGGCAAGATCGGGTCGGTACTTTAAAAACCAGTTTAACCGTTTCGCAAACTCAGGAAGTTGCTCTAATACCTCAGCGTTCAAAACCTCCACTGCAAACAATGGAATGAGCCCCACAATGGACCGGATCTTTAACTGTTCATTGCCAATGCCGGGGATGTGCAATACATCATAAAAAAACGCGTCCTCCTCATCCCAGATAGCAATGTCCTCACCACCCACATTATTCATGGCACCGGCAATGAGCAGAAAGTGCTCGAAAAACTTGGTGCCCATATCTTCATACACATGGTTGGAGAGGGCTAACTCCAAAGCGATGCGCATCATGTTCAGGCAATACATGGCCATCCAGCTGGTAGCATCCGCCTGCTCTAAACGACCACCACCCGGCAATGGCGCACTACGATCGAAAACCCCAATGTTGTCTAAACCTAAAAAGCCTCCCTGAAAGATATTACGGTTATCCTGATCTTTCCTGTTGACCCACCAGGTGAAATTAATGAGTAATTTATGAAAGATGGCCTCCAGGAATTCAGCATCACCGTTACCGGTTGCCTGCTTTTCCATGGTATACACTTCCCAGGCCGCCCAGGCATGTACCGGCGGATTCACATCACTAAAATTCCACTCATAAGCCGGCAGCTGACCATTGGGATGCATGTACCACTCACGTGTTAGTAAAATCAATTGTTGTTTGGCAAAAACCGGATCGATTTTCGCCAATGGTATGCAATGAAACGCCAGATCCCAGGCCGCATACCAGGGATATTCCCATTTATCGGGCATGGAAATGATATCCGCATTGTTCAGGTGTAACCATTCATAATTACGTCCTTGATGACGTTCAACAGGAGGCGCCGGCATGGCCGGATCACCTTTTAACCATTGCGGCACATCCAAATAGTAGAACTGCTTACTCCATAACATACCAGCATAGGCTTGCCTTTGAATGTTGCAAGCATCTTCGCTTAAACGCCTTTTTTGAATCGATCGGTAAAACTCATCCGCCCCTTTCCGACATTGTTGAAGCATTTCATTGAAATGATAAAAAGGTTGCTCCATTGCCCGATTACTCAATCGAAAAGAGAGTTCCCGTTCTTCACCCGGTGCTAACTCTAACGAATAGTGAATAGCGGCCTTTGTGCCTTTTTGAAGGCGATTAACCACATGCCATTGTTGATTAACCACATATTCATTGATGGCATCTTTATAGGAGGATCGCAGACTGGTATAATTATAAAGTTTTTGGGTGTTGGTTTCGTTTTCACAAAATAACAATTGGCCATCCTGGTTTTGCGCATAAAACAAATAGGGATCTTCACCCAATCGCTGATCATCTACCTGGATCGTCAAATCACCATTGGCCCTCAATTGCGGTTGGTAATCATCGTATCCCCACCGCCAGGTGTTTCGAAACCACAGCTGGGGCAAGATGTGCAAGGAGGCTTTCTCTTGTCCGCGATTAATAATAGTGCAACGAATCAAGAGGTCTTCGGCAGCTACTTTCCCATATTCCATATAAATATCGAAATAGGCATCATCCTCAAACACCCCGGTTTCTTCCAACTCAAATTCTGTTTCCTGTTTGGTGCGATTGGCATTCTCGTCCATTAACTGCTGATAGGGAAAGGCCTGATGGGGGTATTTGTAGAGCATTTTCATGTACGAATGGGAAGGCAGATTATCCAGATAGAAATAATACTCCTTCACATCTTCGCCATGATTTCCCTGAGCACCGGATAATCCAAACAAACGCTCTTTTAAACAAGGATCCTGACCATTCCAAAAGGCCCAGGAAAAACAGAGTAACTGATTTTCATCACTCAGCCCTCCTATCCCCTCCTCACCCCATCGATAGGCATAACTCCGCGCTTTTTCATGGGTGATATACTCCCAGGCATTACCATCAGCACTGTAGTCTTCACGCACCGTTCCCCATTGCCGCTCGGAAAGATAAGGTCCCCATTTCGGCCATACGGATTTCGGATTGGCCTTTTCCTTAATGCGTTGTTGTTCGGTGAACATTATTACAGATGTTTTAAATATTGATGAGGTATTAAAAGTTCTGTAATAAGTTACTGTAGTCGTGAGGAAAGTGCAACCTTAAACATTGATTCAATGATAATTTTAAGACAAAAGTGCTTTGAATGCATACACCCAGGGAAATTGCTTTTAACTTTTATTAAATAACCACCCCGCCTTCGGCACCCCTTCCCGATAAAAATTCGGGACAGGCTCTTGAAAAAAGGATAGCCTGTGCCGCTTAGCGGTAGGAAAAGCGTGACCGAGAGAAGTTTCTCCTCCTCCCAATAACCATCGGGATTAAGGAGGAGTCCCTCGAAGGATGAGTGGGGAGGTGGTAATTTGTTTAAAGCAATTTTACTGTCCATACACCTCAATCGAGATATCATCCGATTTCTTATCTTTACACTCCTTATCTATTCAAAAAACTATGACAGCCATTTACCTCGATTATAACGCCACCACTCCTATTGCACCTGAAGTAAGCAAAGCCATGCAACCCTATCTGGATCATCTGTTTGGTAATCCTTCCAGCAGTAATGCATTGGGTCAGGCAGCCAAATCAGCTATCCAACAAGCGCGTGAACAAATTGCTCAATTATTAGATTGTGATGCTTCGGAAGTGATATTTACCAGCGGCGGTACAGAATCAAATAATCATGCTTTAAAAGGTGTTGCAGCAGCGCTCAAACATAAAGGCCGCCATATCATCACCTCATCGGTGGAGCATCCGGCAGTTGTAGAAGTATGCAGATACCTGGAGAAACAAGGCTATGAGGTGACCGATTTGCCAGTGGATAAATGGGGAATGGTTAATGTAAAAGACGTGGCCAGTGCTATTCGGCCTGATACCATATTGATCTCCATCATGCATGCCAATAATGAAGTGGGGACACTGCAAGCCCTCTCAGATATTTCCCAACTAGCTAAGAAACATGGGATTTTAGTGCATACAGATGCGTCTCAATCAGTTGGCAAAGTAACGACTGACGTCAAACAGTTGGGTGTGGACCTGTTAACCATTGCCGGTCATAAACTATATGCCCCCAAAGGGATTGGTGCCTTGTACATCAAATCGGGTACCCCCATTGAAAACATACTGCATGGCGCTGGTCAGGAGTCAGGCAGACGGCCAGGCACAGAGAATGTGATGCACATTGTTGGCTTGGGGAAAGCTTGTGATCTGGCCGCTTCGAAATTAGCCGGGCAACAAACGCATTTATTTGAGTTACGCAATTTTTTACTGGAAGAACTGCAAAAACAGGTTAAGTGTGAAATGATTATCCATACCCCTTTGGAAAATAGCTTACCCAATACCTTGAGTGTAGCATTTAAAGGCATTCCTGCCCATGAGTTGGCTGCAACAGTTCGTTCTAAGGTGAGTATTGCAACCGGGTCGGCGTGTCACTCCGGTACCACCAGTATCTCCTCAGTTTTGAAAGCAATGGGGGTGGATGAAGCGACTGGTAGAAGCACTGTTCGACTATCGGTAGGAAAATATAGTACTAAAGATGAAGTTAGAAAAGCGGCATTATATATAGCCAGAGGGATTGAAAGCATTCAGGAAAATCGTAAATAAAAAAAAGTGGCTCTTCAGAATAAGGGGTTGGCTTTTAAAGTACCCCCTAAATCCCCCTAAAATAGGGGGACCAAAATGCCACGCTATTAACGTCCTTTTGGAACAACATTAAGAAAGAAACAATTTCTGCAACCTGCAAACAGGGTGAGGACTTGTCCCGTGAAACGGGATGTGGAAGCTAGCGAGACAGAGTGAGTAAAAAAAGATAGCTCTGGAAGAAAATTGCCTTTATAAACTCACAACTCGATCCGTTTTCAACTTCATATCAATTGGCACCCATCTGTGTCAGCATCTCCCGTACCTTTTTCTGATCCATCTGTCGTTCAAAAGAGAATGTTTTAAACTTTTCTTCTGATAGCGCCATGCAAAGATCGGCACAAGAGAGGAAATGTTGGGCTTCGTCACGGACTTCTTTTTCGATACAAATTTCACCAGACACCATAAAAAACCGGGCCAGGGTATCCAGATATTCAGCATTCATCTCTTTTTCAGAGAGCTTTGCTTTTAAATCATCCCGCGACATTTTTAGAAACGAATCATATTGGATAGCCGTCAGTTTTTCGGTTTTTCGAACCACCTGATCATAGGCCTTTTCAATATCTTCCTCTTGCAATAACTTGAGCATTCGTGCAATAAATTTAACCAGGTCTTGAATAATGCGGAGGATATAGTCACGTTCGATCATATTAAGGGTATTTTTGTATTTAATTAGTGGCTAGTGGCTAGTAAAATTAATAATTTTATCCTTAGTCGCGTTACCAGATGCATTGAAAATAGTTTACAATCAGTTGGAATAATCAGAATGACTGCGCAATCCTGCCACTTAAAACTATTGATTTATACCGTTATTACGCCTCATAATAAGGAATAGTGATTCCCTACCCTATGGAATAGTGACTCTCTACCCTATGGGGTAGTATCTCTCTATCCTATGAAGTAGTGACTCTCTACCCTATGGGGTAGTAGCACGTGACTCTATGGGGTAGAAATTGTATATTTCACATTCATATAACAAGCTTTTCCTATCCACGAATTAACGTGATTTTTTTTGTCCACAGATTACATGGATTTAACAGATTTTCTTTCGTTATCATGCCATTGGTTAATCAAGTATTGAAGCACGATAATAATCGGGCTCTGTGAACTCCGTTTAGCGAAGCGAAACAGCCTTTGTGGCCCTCTGCGTTGCCTCAGCGTATCTAGGCTTCCATCTCCGGCTTTCCCGATTCTATCCTTCTTTGCCCAATATTAGATAGGTCGGGCTGTTATCCAGGCTTCAACATGGTCAAAGGCCATGGCTGAACTATCATATAATTACTTAATCAAGCTGATCCCTCTGAGAATCTTTGCGTCTTCGCGCCTCTGCGGTTTATTAATAAAGGGGGAAATTCATTTGTGATCCTTTGAGTCATACCGATTACCAATCAAAACGATTGATAAAAATATCAATCTATGATTGTGTATCGGCATTTACCATTGTAATAAGCAAAATGCTTTATCAATCATTTTGTTATACAATTGGTGTCATTTGCGGTTACAGGAGTTATCAACCGACAAGACGCAGAGTCGCCAGGAAAGGAAAAAGGCTTTTCCTGTTGGTTCAATGAGAAGTGTATTGTTTTTGTAAATCCTCTGTGCCCTTTTTTTTGCTATTCAACCTGGTGTCCTTTGTGTAAAAGGAAAGGTTAAAGAATTTTTGCATATTCCGGCGCATGGAGCCCACTGCGGTTATCGTCTCACTGCTTGCACCGGTTTTTACGCACCATCATATTGTCATAGGGCTCCGCTCCGCTGCACCCTATGCTGTTACGATGTCGCTCTTTCAGAGCTTTAAAAAACTCTGTAAATCTATCATGTAACTCTGTGTTACCCTTTTCTCAGCCTTATCTCTGCTTTTGTTAGCACTTTTGGGCATGAGGCCTCGGGAAGAAATTTTGAAGCCTACACACCTCTCACTTATAGGTTCTGCTATCTTTGCAACAAAATCATTTACGCATAAACCATTGATGAAAAAACTGGAACAACTGATGCTGGATCGTTGGAACTCGGGTGAGTTTTCACAAGTAGCTAAAGAAGCGTGTCAATCACCCGATGCCATTGCGGAGTTATTTGAACTCAATAAACATGAAAATCCTAAAGTAGCCTGGCGCTCAGCTTATGTCATTGACATGGTGCATGACCTGTATCCACAAATGGTGATGCCTTACCTGGAATTCATAGCCACCACAGTTCCTAAGGTACAAAACCACAGTATCAAACGTCATTATTTGCGCATCCTGGCACAACATGATTTATCGGAGCTGGCTGATGGTAAGTTGGTGGACAGCTGTTTTGAATGGTTATTGATACGAGACATCCCCATCGCTGTCAAAGCCCACTGCATGACCATTTTATTTAACCTGACACAAACCTATCCGGAATTAGCCCCTGAATTAAAAACCGTATTGGAACAATTGATTCCCTATGGCAGTGCAGGTGAAAAGAACCGGGCAAAGAAGATATTGGGGCAAATGAAGAAGATGAAATTGACTTAAAAAAGTACCAAGATTCAAGACACAAGTATCAAGATATTCCAGGTTATTGCTCAATTAATCATTAAACATTGAACATTAACCATTATCTAGTCTTCCATCAGTTTTTTATGAACTGCATCTTTATAGGATTTACCAATGGGAATGTACTTGGTGACCCCTTCTAACTTCAATTGATTACCATAAATAGCCAACACTTTCTCCATATTGACAATGTAGGATTTGTGCACCCTGAAAAATTGTTGATCGGGCAGGTTAGTTTCTAATTTCCGCAACGATTCCAGGGATACGATTTTTTCGTCTTTACAATAGAATGCCACATACTCCCTTAATCCTTCAATGTAAAGGATGTCCTTGTATTTGAGACGATAAATTTTATGATCGGCCTTAACCATCATAAAGTCCTTTATCTTTTCCTCTTTCACCGGTTCCGCAGCAACAACTGCGGGGGGAGTTGTTTTTATGGCCAGGCGTTCCCCAATTTTAGTGATGGTTTGCATGAAACGTTCAAAAGCAAAGGGTTTCACCAGGTAATCCAATACATCCAACTCGTATCCTTCAATGGCATACTCCATATACGCAGTAGTCAATACAACCAATGGTTTTTGACGCAAGGTCTTCAGGAAATCAATGCCCGTGATATCCGGCATTTGGATATCCAAAAACATCACATCCACTTTATCTTGTTGAAGTAACGGCAATGCTTCCAATGGTGACTTGAAACTTCCCAACAATTCCAGGTGCGAAAACTTCCCGATAAAATCTTGCAATAAGGCACGAGCGGGAAATTCATCGTCAATAATGATGCAGGATACTTTCATGATAACTGTATTTTTAATATTACTGAAAACTCTTGGTCTCTTTCAGAAATGGATATCTTATGGGACTCGGGATACAGGTGATTCAAGCGTCTTTTCACATTTTCATTACCAATACCACTGTGCACGCCGGCTGTTGTCTTAGAAGCCGGTACACTGTTACGGATTTCAAAAATCAAGAGATTCTCTTCATTCACCAGTGTCAGCCACACCCAACCATTCTCTGTATCTTCTACTTTACTGTGCTTAAAGCTATTTTCCACAAAGGGGATTAATAACATGGGTTCAATCATGAGATTACAATCCACCCGGTCAATGTCAATGTGCAAATTCGGTATCCCTTCTATCTTAACCCGCTGAAATTCTATAAAGTTTTTGATGTAGTCCACTTCCTTTCCCAAAGGTACTTTCTTCTCCTCCGACTCATACAATACATAGCGCAACATGGCCGAAAGTTTTAAAATCATATCCGGTGTTTTCACCGAATGTAACATCGCCAATGAATAGATATTATTCAGCGCATTGAATAGAAAATGAGGATTCATCTGCGATTTAAGAAATCTCATTTCATTGACTAAATTCTGATTGACAAGTGATAATTCACGCTGTTTTCGTCCGCGAGACTCCGCAATCACCCAAAATAAAGTACTGATGAACAACATACCAAGCGAAGAAAGCAAGCCCATTCGCATTTGTCGACCAATCAAAATCGCCGTATCATGTTTTGGCTTTTCGGGAATATAGATCAAATCCTTATTCTCCGTAATAAAACGGTCATCTTGAATGGCTTCGATCCACTGTTTATCACTTCTGCGAAAACGACGCCACCCGGTATCACGCATCGACAATTCGGTAAAATGATAAAAGAAACCCGAACAAATCATTAGAAAGACAATACCAATCACATACTTGGTATACGTATTCTTAGCCATAAACTTCGGAAGTAACCAAAATGCATTGGCATAAAAAACCAGGGCATTGATGAATAGGGTACGTACAGAAAAAAGTATCGCACTGTTGGTATCCATGATCATGGAAGGGCCATAAAACAACATGAGGCTATAACCAAACCACAGGACAAAATGCAGGAAGACTTCTTTATATTTATTGCGTGCAAATTCCATCATACTACAAAAGTAATTCTTCTGGTGTTTACACAGGCCCTTTTCAACAAACAATCCTTTTTCTTCAATCAATGGTCGCATTTCTTCATTGTCGGTAAAGTCATCGATTAGTTGAGAATTGTAGGGTAATGGTTGAATAGTTTGCAGGCCGTGAATAAAAGCATTTATATTCGTCAGTGTAAAAAAAACGATTTGTGTGATGAGCCTTTTATCAAAAACTAAAAATATTCATACGATCAAAGTGAAATCACACCACTAATCATTTAAAACAAACAATATGGAACCGAGTCGTCCTCCACCCTAATAGCGTATTCTCTCCTATACGAACCCGGATTCACCAGTCAAGGAGAAGATCATTCCTTCTCTATCACTGTTTCTAAGTTCCTGTTGTCTTCCACCGTATCACATTAGCATACCATTCTCTAAAGTCAATCGCTCACTGCAACGCCACTCAAAAGCTTTTTCTTCACCTCATTTCTACTTCCCCTTTCAACTTATTTCTATATATTTCCAATAAATACCTCCAAAACAAACTCCCCTACACCTCTTGAAATACCGCGTCTCCAACTAAAAACAAAGAAAATAATTTGCATTGATAGAATAGATTATGAACTGTTATGTTGGGAAAGACTTGACAAATCGATAAAAATTCACGAAGATTAATGTACCGTTAATAATAAACAAGCTTCGGCCAAACGAATTAACTCAAGGTTTAATCTTTTAACATCTATACTATGAAAATCACGAATATAAAAGGCACTTTTGAATTACGCAACGGAGTCGCAATGCCTTATCTGGGTTTAGGTGTATTTAAATCGAAGAATGGTGCAGAAGTAGAAAACGCGGTTAAATACGCTTTGGATGCCGGCTACAAACATATCGATACAGCAGCTATCTATAAGAATGAGGAAGGTGTTGGCAAGGCCATCAAGAAACATGCGATCCATCGGGAGGAGCTATTTATTACCAGTAAAATTTGGAATGACGACCAAGGATACGACACTACCATAAAAGCTTTTGAAGCGTCACTGAAACGCTTACAAACCGATTACCTGGATTTGTACCTGATACACTGGCCGGTGAAAGAAAAATATATTGACACCTGGAAAGCTTTGGAAACCTTATATAAGGACGGGCGAGTGAAAGCCATCGGGGTAAGTAACTTCTTAAAACATCATCTTCTTGACTTAATTCAACATTCGAGTATTGATCCGATGGTGAATCAGGTCGAGTGTCATCCCTTGTTGGTTCAGCAAGAGCTCAATGACTTTTGCGAAGAATATCAAATTCAGTATGAAGCCTGGAGCCCTTTGATGCAAGGGAAGCTACTTAACAATGAGGAGTTAAACCTGCTGGCCAGGAAATATAAGAAAACGGTGGCCCAGATAGTTTTACGCTGGCACCTTCAAAAAGGAGTTGTGGCCATTCCCAAAAGTACACATCAAGCGCGTATCATTGAGAATGCCCATCTTTTCGATTTTGAGTTATTACCACGTGATATGGCACTCATCAATGCACTGGATGAAGGTCAACGGGTTGGACCTGATCCGGATAATTTCGATTTTTAAATGCCAAACACATTAATTCGTTTTACTAATTACTACATCTGATTGCAAAGCGACTATGCGCCTGTTTCCCTTTTGATTAACATACCTGATAATGGGCTTTAATGGTTCCGATTCGATATCGAAACCGGTAAGAAAACCTTCGTAGGAATGATTATCCAGAGTAAATTTAACTTTATCCCCAAAGTAAATTTTGCACCTATTCTGCCATGCTTGCATTTTCAGGTATAAGTCTGTATTATCCATATCATAAATCTTTCGTTTCCTTAATTTCGCCTGCCTTTTTCAACGAATGTTTAGCCATGATTGGCCCAATTAATTCATTAATAATAGTAGCTCCCATAATGATCGTCAGCAAAAGCTCAGCAAACAACTGAAAGGCCTCCATTTGATATACTTTTAAT
>JAEINY010000196.1 GCA_016342595.1 Marinilabiliaceae bacterium | reverse complement strand
TTAAGATTTTAGCTCGATTGATGATACTAAAAACGCCGGACTTTTGATCCGGCGTTTTCTATTTTATACTTTCTTTATGCTTCAGGAATGTTATCTAAAACATCCAGTAAGTGATCCCAAAACATTTTAGCAGTTTCAATGTTGATGCGCTCATCCGGCGAATGCGCTCCTAAAATAGTAGGGCCAAATGAAATCATATCCATACCCGGATATTTTTCCAGGAACAAACCACATTCCAAACCAGCATGGATGGCACGCACGACCGGCTCCTTACCAAACAACTTTACGTAAGAATCTTTGGTTATTTTCAATATTTCAGAGTCTGTATTAGGTGTCCATCCCGGATAACCATCCGAATGTCGGACATCGGCACCAGCCAATTCAAACACACTCTCCACCATGTTGGCAATGTCATCCTTAGAACTTTCGACAGAGCTGCGTTGACTGGTTGTTACATGAATCGTATTCTCATTCATCTTAACCGATGCCAAATTAGTAGACGTTTCGACTAATCCTTCAATGTCACGACTCATATCAATTACCCCGTGAGGACAAGCATATAAAGCACCTAATAATTGATCTTGTGTATCTTGATCAATCACATTAGCGGGCACCTCTACTGATTCGAGCTTCATTTTCAAACCTGGCTCAGTCGTCTTAAGCTCCATTTGCACATCGTGGAAAAGAATATTAAAAGCGACTCTTACCTGCTCTTTATATTGAGAAGGCACCACCGCTACCGCATGTGCCTCACGTGCAATGGCATTGCGAAGATTACCACCATCAATAAAGGATAAGCGCATGTCGTATTTACGAGCCATCTCCCACAAATACCGATTCAATATTTTATTGGCATTCCCTAATCCTTTATGAATTTCATCACCCGAATGACCACCTTTTAATCCGGAAACAGATACTTTAAAAGCAAAGGCATTTTTAGATGGTGTATCATTTTCGAATTGGAAATCAGCGAGCGTATCAACTCCACCGGCACATCCAATAAACAATTCACCTTCATCTTCCGAATCCAGATTGATGAGAATGCGTGACTCAAAGAAGCCTTCCTTCAGTTCAAAAGCTCCGGTTAATCCGGTTTCTTCATCCACAGTAAACAAACACTCAATGGGGCCGTGAGCAATGTCATCGGCAATGAGAAGGGCCATTTGAGCTGCAATTCCAATTCCATCATCAGCACCAAGAGTTGTTCCTTCGGCTTTCACCCATTCACCATCAATAAATGGCTTGATAGGATCATTATTGAAATCATGTTTCGTTTCGCTATTTTTTTCACAAACCATATCGATGTGCGACTGCAAAACCACTTTTTTAACATTTTCTTTACCCGCTGTGGCAGGTTTTGAGATCAACACATTACCAATGTGATCTTTCTTAGCGTCCAAATTGTGCGACTCCGCAAATTTCATGAGGAAGTCGATCATTTTTTCCTCTTTCTTAGATGGACGGGGCACCTTCAAAATTTCTTCGAATTGAGCCCATACCGCCTGAGGTTCTAAATGAGATATTTTATCCATTCGGTATAAAAAATTAAGTTGCGTTTCAGGCCATAAGTTTAAGGTTAAAATTTCAGATTCAAAAACGGCATTACGAATAATCATCGAATAAAGTCAATATTTTCTGGATCTCCTCCTTTTTATCCTCATCCCCTTTGTTATCGTAAGCGAACTTTAAATTATTGAACAAGCGGCGAATGATCACTGTATTATCACATGGCAAAAAATAACTCTCATCGGGCTGTAATTTTTGCTGCTTAATAAAATATTCAATCTCACGCCTGCCTAAAACCGCTCCTTTATTGATTGGGTTGATGTAAAACAAAACCGTTGCCTCTTCTTTTTTAATTCCTTCGTCGGGAGCAATGGATTCATCCATATACACCAGAATAAAATTTTTGGGAAGATTCACCCCATACACCGGCATGCCCAAGTCGCGACACAAAAGAGAATATATCACTGATAAGGAAATGGGATTTCCCTTATGCGAGCTCAATACTTCATTGAGATAGTTGTTCTCAGGCGCTAAAAAACGGCTACTGTTACGTGAAAACTTATGCACATCGAAGAGCACATGATTCACAATCCGAATTTTCTCAAGCGATGTTAAATGCTCATTGAGTTCCATCCAGATATCTTTGCGTAAGTCGGCCAACTTCTCTTTAACGGCCTCCATGGTCAACTCCGGAAAATGATATTTGGCTACCAGATACGCTCCTTGTAACAGGTCCCGCTTATCATCAAGCAGCCATGTCTTCACCTCGATGGAGATGTCATTTATTTGAAGCGTATGAATAATGTTCTCCACACGTTTCTGAAACACACCATCCACAGATGTTTCCCATGCTTTTTCCAGTTCCGGAATGACATCAACAGGCTCTTTGAGCAATTCGCCCTGCACGGTTGAATAGACCTCTTCATTGGGATCATCCAATAAGGCAATTAAGGCTTTTATTTTACTTGTATCCATAATGTACGTAATTAATGGTACAAAGAATTGTTTACATCTACCATTCCTCACAGGAGAGGATAGTAAAACAGCTTACATCGTTAATTGTTTCAATACATACTTTACCAGCTCTTTAACCACTGATTTGTAATCCTTGCTATAGGTGCCAGCCAAACGATTGGCAATAATGACACATACAGTGGCTGCACGGTGCCCCATCAAAGCTGACAAGCCATAAATGGCAGAACACTCCATCTCATAATTGGTCACCCGATAACCATTGTGCCGGAAGGCATTGATTTTATCATTTATATTGGCATCGGCTAAGCCCAAACGAATAACACGTCCCTGAGGACCGTAAAATCCAGGTGCTGAAATGGTCACTCCTTTTACTACCTGTGGGCCGTCCAGTTTTTTTGTCAGCTCATCACCGGCATCCATAACATATGGGGCCGTAAGTTGGGGATTCCAATCCAAGGCCTCTTTAAAGGCTTGCTCGAAACCGGCATCCGCCACGTCATTGCGATTGGCATAAAAATTTAACAAACCGTCAAACCCAATGGCTTTTTCGCTTAACAACCAGGTATCCACCGGAATGTCTTGTTGCAGGGATCCACTGGTGCCGATGCGTACAAAATTAAGTTGCGTTAATTTGGTTTTCACTGTTCGGGTTTCGAAATCAACATTCACCAGGGCATCCAGTTCATTCAGTACAATATCAATATTATCGGTTCCAATACCAGTGGCCACCACTGATATTCGCTTGTTATTATACCACCCGGTGCAGGAAACAAACTCACGGTTTGATCGCCGCACATCTATTTCATCAAAAAAAGAGGCGATCATATCTACCCGACCCGGGTCTCCCACCAATATCACATTTTCAGCAATTTCACCCGGCTTAAGGTGCAGGTGAAAAATACTGCCATCCGGGTTTATAATTAATTCCGATTCTTCAATTCTGTGCATATTCTTAGGTTAAAACCTCAAATTAATGATTTTTTTTCGATTTTCTGGTGGATTAGGCATGAAGATTTTACAAACGTTCATTTCCCCGGTCAACACGGAGTCCTCAAGCCATGACATGCTAACAAAAGCAGAGATAAGGCTGAGAAAAGGGTAACACAGAGTTACACGAAGAAGCCACAGAGCAAAACAACAAGTTGTTTCTAAAAACGCAAAAGACAACCATCGGCCTTGTTATTATTTCGAATCCAGTGATGAAATCCGTGTTAATCGGTGTAAATCTGTAGTTAAAAAAGAGTTCTATTGAGATGATAAGATTCAGGTTTACAACTATTAAAACCACATACGATTTTTAACTGCATAAAAACAGCTCACACGCTTAACGAGACATTTTCGAATACCCCCGAAAAATCTTAAATTCGCTGCCACAATTGAAAATTGAAAAATCTGGTATTATGATACAACGCATTCAATCTGTTTTTTTATTAGTGGCTGTGGTTTTGACCGGCAGCTTATTTTTCCTGGATCTGGCCACCCTGGGCGCTGACCAATACAAATTAATTTATCGCGGCATCTACCCCATGGCCGAAAACAGCGAAGTAGCCATACCAACCATTGCACTGGCTATTTTAGTAGCGACTGCCACTTTGGTAGGATTAGTCACCATTTTCCTGTTTAAAAAACGGATGATTCAAATTCGTTTGTGTGGCTTAAACCTGGGCTTGTTACTGGGTACCACGGTGATGATTTTCTTTTTAGGCCATCAGGGCGGTAAAGAGTTGGCTGCCGAAGTATCTTATCATATTCCGATGGTGTTTCCATTGATTAGTATGGTACTGACTTTTCTGGCCATGCGTGCTATTGGTAAGGATGAGGCTATGGTGAAGTCGATGAACAGGATTAGGTGAGAAAGCTTCTAGCCACTAGCTTCTAGCTGCTAGCTGTTAGCAAGGCTAAAGTTAAAAAGGCCGATATTAAAGAACAAAAGAAAAGGAGCTATAGGGCTCCTTTTTTTGTATCAGCTTTTCACTTGTTTTCCCAAGGCTTCGAGGAGTTGGGGTTGATCTTCGAGAGCGATGCGGGCGACGGCGTAGAATTCGGACATCCAGCTATCGATCTCGGCCATAGCGGCATCTTTTAATTTAGTCACCTCTTCCGACTCCCCTACCTCGCGCCGGTAATTGGCCCGGTCATCTTTTAATTGAAGCACATAATTTGCGCCTTCCGCAATTTCTTCATCAGGCACCTTCAAACGGGCCATGAGAGTCCGCAATGCTTCATCAGCTGTTAACTCATTGTAGAACTTCAGAACCACTTCCACCCAATTGACATAGGATTTAGGAAGGCCTTTGTCGATGGCGAGCTTATTCAGTATCAGCGGTTCGTTTTTAAAAACAATCTTGGCTTTTTTCCGGTGCAGCCGGTAGAGCTCTGTCAAAGCCTTACGTGTGCGATCGAATTGCTGATAGGCCGCTTTGGTTTCATCATCTTCCACCTTGTTGCGCTTGAAGACCTGCCGGGCGTCATTGTACAATGATTTACCCGTTGCAATGGTGGGCGCATCATATCCCATCTCGGCCATAGAGGTAGCGATGACCGGTTGTTCTTCTGCATTTTGCAAGGCGATGCCATACTGATCGAGAATGGCTACTTCGGAATGTTTGGTTTTACGTCCCATAATTATTCCATTAAACGATTAATAATTGTTGAATTGAACGAAGTGTCTTCCATTTCATAACCACCTTTCCCTACTGCTCTGCCTACCGGAACGATACCTACCGTTGACTGGTACATTATTTTGAATGACTCATGGGCTCCTTCAGGTGACTGGTCCATTCCTACCCATGACTTTTGCATTCCTTCCGGTGACTTGCGTATTTTTTAAGGTGACTCGTCTGTTCCTTCACATGACTTGTGCGTTCCTACCGGTGACTTTTCCATTATTTTGGATGACTTGCGGTTTCCTTGGGGTGACTGGTCACTCTTTTACGCTGCTTACCCTATTCAAATAGAAAGTTAAGACATTTATAAATAGGATGAAAGTTTTTTTTGACCACTCGGGTATTGGCAGTTCTTTTAATCCCGATAGTTACCGGGAAAGGAGTGAAATTAACCACCCCGCCTTCGGCACCCCTCCTTAAAAAAAGGAGGGGAATATGTTGACCGGGGGACATAGGAATGATGTGGTGTGGTTTTGTGTTAGTTTGAAAGGCAGGATAAAAGTGTTTGGCTATGGCTTTGCCCACACCAAAGGCTTGCTAATTCAATTCAGACAATGCGATGCTGTATTTCCTGATTTTTAAATTACTGATCGGATGACTTTAAATCATCCGATCAGTAGCAGTCATGCTATTGCTTTTAGCTCTTATTCTTATAGCGATTACGAATCAAATCCGATTACTATCGGATGAGCGATAAAAAATGGCTCTATCATAATTGAAGGTTGAACTCCTCCAGAGTTCTTGATTGCGCTTTGTTGCAACCACGGGTTTAGCTTCGCTGATTTTCAATTCACCCGTGGCTATTGTTGTTTAATCCCTTCGGGATGGGTATGATGCAAGAAAACCGCAAAGCAGTAGGTAACTATCCTACTAACAATATAAGCATTGGGTGACAACCTAGGGTATTGACAATATGTAACAGGGAATTCGCTTTTAAGAATGATATCCCAAGAACGATAGTAAATCACTTCCATTTTCCACTCAAGCTCCCGATAGTTATCGGGACAGGCTGTGGAGGCTTTTCCTTTCTCCTACAGTAGAAACAAAGAGTCCGCCGACTACACCACTCGTTCACCCACTAATCCTACAGTTGATGAGACAGAGAGAACTCACTCGATTAAGAACCTTGTGGAATTTGGCACCCAAATTCCTACAAATTCTAAACCGCGCTCAAACATTTTAGTTCGCAAGTACCTATTTTAATTGGAGCTCATGATTTCCGCTTCGCTCCAATTCTGCCTTCACATCAACTCCAGGAAGTGGGTCCCGAACTACGTTGCTGATGTCGGAGTCTGCACAAGATTGTTCGTTAGCTGGTAAAAGCGATTTTCCTGCCATATGTAATGACAATCCTGATTTTGTCAATCATCTTATTATCCATTTGGTATTACTTCTCAACAGGCTCAATTCGAATGGCATTACCGCCACCGGGAGCGAGTTGTATGCTGAGCTCTGATTGTGAATCAACATAGACTTGTCGCGTCTGATAGGCTTCTCGTTTTTCAACGAAGTGTGTTTCGCAGCTATCTTCGAACAGAAAAGCTTTATACTTTTGTCCGGGCTTCAGGAAGTCGAGTGTCAGTTTTAGGGTTCGTGGTTCACGGTTTGTCAGGCTCCCTATGTACCATTTCTCACCGGCACGACGGGCTACCGTAATGAAAGTCTCCATATGTCCATCAATCACCCGGTATTCATCATACTGCTTTGGTAGTTCTTTAATGAAATTGAAAAGATCGGCTTTCTCCAGGTAGTTTTCGGGCGAATCGGGTAATACCGAGATACCGCCATGAAAGACGACCAATTTAGCATTTTCAGCAGCCACGGTACCTGGAATAAAACGGAACACTTTGGGGCGAACTTCATTGCCTTCAAATCCATACCATCCACTACACATATCGAGTGGCCCAGCCAGTAAATTAATGAAAGCAGCCGATACTGCCGTTTCGGGGTAATATGAATATTTGGCATCGGCCTGACTATGGCAATACTCACGAGTCATCACATTGGGCCATGTACGATCATCACCACTGGGCGGTATGGGATTATCATGAAAGTTAACCGTCAGTTTATACTTGGCACACAGCTCAACAACTTTGCGTGTATGTACTACTTTAGCTTGTCCTGAGTCGGTCATGAATCCATATTTTACACCGGAAGCCCCCCAATCATGAAACTGCTTCAGCACGCGTTCCAAACCAAACTTTTTAGCACCCACGTCATTAAGGTATAAAATGAGACCAATCCCTTTGGCTTTGGCATATCTGAAATTCTCTTCAATGTCAATCTCTCCGGACGATTGTGTCGGATCAGATTCTTTACTAAATTCGGGTCCATACCAATCGGCATCCATCAAGAGGTAATCGACATTATTAGCTGCTGCGAAGTCGATAAAGCGTTTATGCGATGCCGTATTGAGGCCATACACAAACCCATCCGGTGCAGTATATCCCCATACACGCCAATCCCACATGGATACACCTGGCTTTATCCATGAAGTATCTTTAATTTTACAAGGAGGATTGAGGTTTTGAAGCAGGTTGCCCGCCACTAAATCACCTGGTCGTTTGCCGATCATGATGGCCCGCCAGGAGGTGTGCATCCCGGTTTGTCCTTTTGAATCCCCTTGTAAATCGCATTGAAAAGTATTTGAACGGCCTCCTTTTATTTTAAAGTTGGCGAAATGATAGATGGCTGCCTCATGAATACCAATGTACAAATCGTCGGCACATTCCAATACCATTGGAGCGAACACTGCATCTTTAATAGCATTTATGGATAACGGACCCAGATTATCCCGTTCACCATTTGCCGACCACCAGGTATAATCATCGGTAAAAGCAAATTCCGACAGATCTTCTTCAATAATAAAATCCTTCAAATTTCCTTGCTTAGGTAAGCCGTACCGAAATGCAATACCGTCGTTATAGGCTCTAAAGATGATATCCATCTTTTTGGGTGTATCCCCCAACTCCTCCAGATGGATTGTCAGTTCGGCATACTGATTTCTGATTTTTTTGTTCTTCCACCACTGCGTCTCATAACTTTCATCGAATTGACGCGTTTGCTCCCCTATGACCTTAAACTTCCCGCTAAATGCATTATCAAGTATCAACCCGAGTTGAGCTTTTTGAATTGGCTTTTTATCACCCACTAATAAATCGTAAACAGGCTTTCCCTCTGTTAATGAAAAGTGAATTTGCACCTCTCCGTCAGGAGACGAGAGTACGTACTCTTTTGCCTGCACCATAAGCGAAGACAGGATTAAAAGAAAAATAACGGTAATTGATTTCATAAAAATATGTTGTGTGGTTTATATTCTGTTTTGTCCTGCTCTATTGCATATTAATTAACTTACATTCCCATTGTCGCCTGTCTACCACTAAGATGCAGTCCTAGACAGCTACGCAGGCTTTTCTTTAACCACAAATTACACGAATTAACACAAATTTCTTTTCCTGCGGAAAACCTAAAATCTGCTTTATCCATGGACAAAAAAGAGCAGAAAGGCTAAATGGAATAGCAAAATCAAATCTTCCTCTTCATTTTAAGTAAAAAAACACCTATCAATTATGAAACATCAGTTAATCAATACCAAAAAGAACCTCCTCTAATACACAATATCCTTCTTTCTTTCGGCAGGAAACACTTGAAGATTCTCAATTTTACCATTTCTGAACTCCCCTTTGATAGTTGTATTTTGAGGAGCCAACAGTTTAAACTGTACATCCCACTCTTTTGGCCAGGCTGGTAAGAGGTATATTTTCTCCCCATCGTACTGCACCAACATTCGTTGAAGCGCGATCATGGCTACTGAGCCATGATCCTGATCAGGCACCCAATCGTAGTTAGGCCCCCACATCGTTGGAAAACGGTAGGCCTTGTTACTGGTATTAAAATTCGTGGCTGTTAATTTGGCAGCTTCATCTCCCAATCCCAGGTAAGCAGCTTTTATAGCGTTTTGTTGCCATCCTCCTGTCTGCTTAAAGGCGCGGTTGGCAAATGTCTGACGCGCCATTTCAAGTTTATCTTTTCCCACGCCAAAGGCCCGATAGGGGAAAATAGCATATAGCTCGGGGTTTTCTACGTTTTGCTTGCCACTGTACTCATAGGCCGGTGCCAGCATTTTTTTCCCATCAAGCACAAGGGTGGGGATCTCCGGCAATTCGCCAATCAGTCGATTCCATTGCTTTTGCTGCGACTTTTTAATCAGGGCGTCCGGCAACTTTAATAATTCAGTACATACTTTATTTATCCCTACAATCTCAGGTAATGGATTTACCGCCGTATTATAGGTTTCCAGTGCCATTGCTGGCTCAAAATGAATCTTCCCGTTTTCGTCACGGCCCCAATGCTGGTCGTAAAAATTGATGATTTCTGTTACAACAGGCAACAGCGTCTCTTTTAGAAACTCACTATCATCCGTAAAGGCATAATAGTCTAACATCATGAGTGAGATTTCCAGGCCGCTTTGCCAGTAATAACGGATATACCGGTTTTCGGTCATCCCTAATGGTAACTCAGAACGGTCGCGACCATAATTGGCATCCACATAGGTTCCCCAGAAATACATCGTTTCAGGGAAAAAAGCCCCTTTGTGATTATAATAGGTTTTGGTGGCCTGTTTACGAATGGGTAATGCCTCACGGTACATCCGAAAGAGCGGTTGCATCAGATCATAATCACCCGCTTCCAACATCGACCAGTATGGCAACCGGGTATTCTGCCACCAATATGGGCCTCCCCAACGCCTATAATCGGCATCGAAACCATTATATTGTCCATTGAGGTTTTCCGTATCAATCGTAAATATTGAACCATTAAACTTTATGGGAGAATTTCCTCGCCCTGAACACGCATTAATGTATCGTTGTAAAGTATAAGCTCTGGCTACATTGAATACCTGCTTGCTATCTTTTCTATTTGGAGTTGATACATTGATGTAACTACGATTCCAGAAGGAATGCCACCAGTTTTTATGGTTCGAGAAACGCTGATCTCCGGATATCGATTCAATGGATACCGCATTTTCCGTAATCTGATCCCTCCATTCTTTCAGTGTTTCTGTTTGTGAAGTCAATGGATAAACCGATACAGAGAAGGTTTTCAGCGGATCTTTTGTTTTCAGCAATTCAGGTGTTGCTTTTTCCAGCTCTTGGGAGCGGATTAAAGCACCAAAGGTTCGGTTCAGTAAGGGGTCCTGATTTCCTTTAATCGATTTACCCAGCCCCTGCAGTTTTAAGTTATCCTGCCAAATCGATCGTTTATTTCGATGGCACCAGATCACTCCTTCCTTTGCATTTTCCAGAATGGTATCTTTCTCCACAAACACTTCCGGTCCGCCTGCTCCATTCAGGCCATAAGCCGAGTGCAGCTCATTGGCATTGGTTATTTTCCGGCGGCTGGTTCTCCAGGGTTCCGTGCTTACCCTGGCATTTATTGGTTGTTTACTGTTCACATCCACTTCCACCACCGGGTGATTGGCATCCACCCACACCTCAATGGATACTTTATTCTCCTTTTCTCCGGCATCAATGTGTATCATTCCGTCAGCCACTATCAGCTCTTGAAGAAATGGTTTCCCTTCTTTAAACGGATTGGGTGAAAGTGATAATCTGATTTTTCCAATTTTCAACAAACGGCCATTTTCACTCCAGGTATCTGTTTTTGACAGGTAAAACAACAAATCACCGTTTTTCTCCACCCATAGATTGATGCCTACATCACCATTACCGGCCGGCATTGACCCCAAAGAATTTTCTCCCGGAGCCTCCCAAACAACATTATAATCGGCTAATACAGGCATTGTTTGATATTCATTCAATCCCTCTGTAATATAGGAAATGCACTGCTCTCCCATTAATTTATACCCACCGGACTTCCAATGAAAACGGTCTCCTCTCGCCAGATGAAGTTTGTCATCTACCAATCCATAAAGATCATTCACTGATACATGATACTTTTTCATTACCCCTGCCGCCAGGCCGTTGCGCTCGACAATCACAGGATTAATCTCTTTATTCAGTTCTGCCTTCTCCCTTTCGGTGACCGGTGTGATGCTCGCCCAGATCAAACGTGAATGATCAGAATTTTCCTTGATGGTACTCACGTACTTATCCAGTAAGGGGACGTATTCATCATCTGCGATCCGTCCTTTAGGCCAGCCATGCAAACCAATGTTGAAATGGATCACATCGTAATCACGAAATGACACCACCTTAGCCAGGTCAGTAAACAGGTGTTCACTCTTCAGGTGGACAGGCGTCAGCCAATAGTCGACATTGACACTTCCTTTCAGGCTGTCGATCACACTCTGATGATAACCGTTCATCACCGAATCGCCAATCAGCAATACTTTGGGTAAGGTGTCGTTTACCTCCGTGGCCGGATAAAACTTCCATGGGCCTCCCTCTGAATGTAAGCCAAGCTCCTTGTCGGCCTGAGAGAACAAACTTCCGGCAGATATTAAAAGAAGGAATATTGAAACAAATAAATAGCGCATAACTAGTTCATTAAGATTATTATTGATCTGATTAGAATTAGCATCAAGATTCAAACATCAAGACACAAGACTAAAAAGCACAGGGATACTGAGACACTGAGTTTTTTAATCATAATCCGGTGTAAAAACTCTTTATCATGTCAATTTCTGTTTAAAAAGAATAAATTTCGCTTGTTCCTGCTTTCACAAATACCTTTGGACAGGCACTCATAAATCCTTGCGCATAGGGCTTGATCCCTTGCTCATCAACAAATATGCTAACGTTGGCATCAAACTTTGTAGGATTGGTAATTTTCATCTGGTTGCCCTTAAGACTTACTTCCACATGATCGAAAACATATAACTCATGTTTTTCGGGATTGACATAAATGCCCGGAATTTCGGCTACTGTTAACATGGCACTAACTTGCGCCCATGTATTGCCGTGGAATAAACCGCCCACATTTCCTTCTCCTTCCCAATCACTCAGATTTACCCGTTCATTGACCCAGCCAGTATGTTGTCTGCTGATTGGCCGATCGTCTCTGGAGATATATTGCATACTATTATGGGCTATATCGCCAATCAATTCCAGGTAAAGATTGTTACCCGTATATCTATACAGTTTAAAAAGACAGTCGCCGGATAAGGTACAGATACCCGG
>JAEINY010000195.1 GCA_016342595.1 Marinilabiliaceae bacterium | reverse complement strand
TGTTAGGCTCTTTCATCCTATAGGTTTTAAATATATATATATACGCACGCCTCGTGACGCACCGGATTTCACGGATTTCATCACTGGATTCGACATAATAACAAGACCGAAACACCTAATTACACTATATCAACTGCTTCGCAGTTTTTTTTAATGGAACCACGAATTTAACGAATTACACGAATTTGTTTTCCGCCGGAAAACGTTAATTACCAGAAATTTTAATAATTCGTTTAATTAGGGTAATTCGCGGTTTAAAGAAAAAATTTATTTGATTGGAAGCAAAGTAAAATAATTACTTGAATTTAGAATTTGAAGCACTAGTCTGTTTGCTCAACCATTCTCTTGAGGTTCTGATTGATTCTTTTTAATGTTTTAATCGCTAATTGCAACTCCACATCGTGAATATCACTGGATGACATGGCTATAATTCGTGCAGCAATGGGTGATAGATCGTCGTAGACAGAATCCCCTTTCTTAGTTAAACTGAGTATGTAATGGCGTCGATCAACAGGACTGACTTTACGACACACCAGTTTTTTGCTTTCCAATCCATCAATCAACCGTTTCACACTCACCTTATCCGATCCGGTCACTTCACACAAAGAATTCTGATTCATCCCCTTATTATTAAAAAGATAGGAAATAATCCCCCACTCCCTGCCAGACAAGAAATGCCCCATCTTTTTAAACTCAACTTCCAGTACTTTTCCAATATTTCTTGATAATTCACCGGCAATGCGGCCCAGCGAATCTTTAAAAACATACATATACTCTATGTTTAGATTCAGGTTAAAATGAATCACAAAGATAATCGGAAAACTTGTGGGAATAAACGGAGTTTATGTAAAAAACTCCGTTCCTCAATAGAACTATATTATTCATCTACCACTGAGCATTCTGTCGGAGATCATTAATAAAATCACTCTTCATCCAATAAACCGAAGTCAATCCTTGTCCGCCGGAATGATAGAGTTCATCAATTAATACCATGGTCATGGGAGTCGTTACGGGCATCTCTTTTTGAACACGATCACTCATAAAAAACAGATATTGTCCATCAGGTGATAAGGTCGCAGCATATTCCGTACCGGCAGCCGAATTCACTTTATCCCCCATGTTAATAGCTCCCGACCATTGACCATCGGCATTGCGAAAGAAGATATAATGATCAGTTGCACCATAGGTATCAGGCATTCCATACACCCCTTGGATTAAAAAACTTTCATCAGGAGAAATAAACGCGTTAAATCGTGCCCGGCCACAATTCACTGAACGGGGTAAAGTATCGGCTTGAGCAAACCCGATTTCCGTAGCGGAAGCTTTTAAAATCAAGCCTTCAGCGCCTTTGGTCTCACTGGTGTAATAAATAGTACCAGACTGTGTTAAGGACGGAAAAAACTCATCCCCTGCAGTATTAACGGGCATTCCAATATTTTCAGCTTCCCCCCATTTGTCCTCCACTCTTGGACAACGCCAGATATCAAAATCCTTGGGCTCACCTCCAACAGTCAAGGCTTGATCGGAGGCAAAATAAAGATATTGTCCATCCGGTGAAATAAATGGTTCAATATATTTATAGTTAGCTCCTTTTACAAAGGGGGCTACTTGAGGTTTCGTCCAGACACCATCCATTCGCTTACATACTAAAATAGTACTGAAACTAAACGAGTGACCACAGATACTAAACCATATTTCGTTACCATCGGGTGTCATGGTAATATCACGGGTAAACTTCCCGGTATTAATAATGCCCGGTGCAAAAATTTGAGGAATGGAGTCGGGTAAAGGTTGACCCAGATAATCACCAGTCACATTTTTCAGAAGAGTGGTGTCTTTAGAACTGTTTTGACATGCCATAAAGCAAACAGCAAAAAACACCAGCCAATAATAATATTTCATTTTCATAGATTTAAGGTTCTTTATTGCAAGTTAGTGGAATTCTCACAACAAATAAGTGGTCACAGTATAACCATGACCAGGGAAATCGCTTTTAAAATGATATCACCTAAATATACTTTTAAATCCTATTTTTTCCACTCAAGCCGTGGAGGCTCTTCCTTTCTCCTACAGTCGAGAAAGGAAGCAAAGAGTCCGCCGCCCACAGCACTCGCTCACCCACTACTCCTTTGTTGCTGAGACAGAAAGAACTCGCTACGCTCAAACAGATTTCTGTCTTTTCATCAACTTCAGGAAGTGGGTCCCGAACTACGTTGCTGATGTCGGAAGCCAAACAATATTGCAATTGAGTAATAAAAGCGATATCCCTGTGACCGTGACCACTTATTTTGAAATTGATTATTACCTAATTAAAAATATCCGAAGTCTTTAATTCCACAATTTCACCAAACTTCTTCAGCTCATCCATATCTATACGCGACTTATCACCCACCATTGTAATCACCATTGGTTTATCCTTCAAGTATGCTTTGTAAAATTCATCTACCTGATCGAAGCTAATCGAATTAAACTCAGGATACCATACTTTGTTCGGATCTTCCTCAAATCCCTGGTATTTCCACATAGGCACGCCGGATGAAAGACTCCTGAAAGAAGGTCGCTTTGAATTGATAGACTGCTTCAAACTGGTTTTAATAATATCCATCCGTTCCGGTTTGGATGGCATATCATTAATGAGACCGGTATAGGTTTCTAATGCTTCAATGGTTTTATCCGCTTGCGTTGTCATATGACCTAAAAAATACCCGGGTGCTTCACGATCATAGGGCAACTTGTAATAGCCATAGGCCATATAAGCCAATGAACGAAACTCCCGGATTTCCTGGAAAACAATAGAAGACATATCTCCACTGAAGTACTCATTAAACACGCGGCATTTAAATTGATCTGCCTCCCGGTTATCCTCCCCCTGAACAACAATACGAATCTGTGTCTGTACAGCTTTTTTGTCGTGTACAAAATAGATCACATTCTTGGCATATTCCTGCTGAGGTTTAACAAACCATTTATCCTGAGGGACAAGATCTGTCATAAATGTCAGATTTCGTTTGGCCACATCAGCAAATTGTTGATTGCCGATTGAACCCACATAATGCAGATCGACACTTCTTTTCAGAGCCATATGAAGAGGCTCCAGCATTGCTTCGATCTCGATCTTTTTCAACTCTTTGGCATTGGGAGATAACAAATATTCCGAATTCGCTTGATAAAGCGCATAATCCAATAAAGCATCCGATTTAACGGACACATCTTTTTGATTCCACTTTTTCTCAAACTTCAATTCACGAACCATCTTCACTTTCTCTTTATCGGCCATTTGAGGATCTGAAAGCAAATCATTCATGAGTTTCAGTGAAGCATCCAAATTGCTTTCCATACCTGACACGTGAACTGTTAAATAATTACTGTTAGCATATGTGTAAAACTCAGCACCTAACTTTTGTAATTCCTTTAAGAAATCGGCATACGGCAATTCTTTCGTTCCGCAATACCCCAATACATCGGCGGCCAACTCTGTATCATGGGCCTCCACTGTCCCCATTTTAAATTTCATCTCCAAAGAAAAGACCTGATTAATTGGATTTTCCACATAAAAGTAACGGGTATTGGCGGCCAATTGCCCTTCAGTGTAATCGGTGCCATTTTCTATAAACCGCGGATCCACACCGGAAACTTGCTGATCAGATAAAACTTTAAAGTATTCGGATTTGGCTTCGGTATTTTGAGGTGTAATGGGTTTAAAAGCCGGTTTGTCAACTTTATCTTTTTTAGGAAAACCCATTTTCGAATAAAAAGCCAGGTAATCCTCTCCAAAATAAGTATTGGCAACTGCTACAATATCTTCTTTAGTTAAGGCATTAATTCGGTCTGAATAACTCAATACATCCGCCCATTTCTGATCATGAATAAAAGTCTCCATAAAGGAGTAAGCGCGCCATTTGGCATTCTCAATATTCTCTTCATTTTCTTTGATCATCTCCAGCTTCACGCCATCCAATAAGGAATGCTCAAAATCACCTTTCTTAAGCCTGGTCATTTGCCCTAAAACAAGTTCTTCCGTCTTTTTCAACGATTGACCAATTATCTTAGGAACCATAACTACCATATGACTACCTACTTCGCCAAAAGCTAAATCTTCCATACTGGCTTCCATGAGTTGATTATCATTTACCAACTCATCCAAAAGACCGGTACTTGAATAATTAGACATTACACGGGTGCAGATCTTTAATGCCAACTGATCAGGATGCCCTTGTGGCACTGTATGATATCCTAAGACACCAACCTTAATGGGCATTAAGCGCTTTTTAACAAAATGTCGCCCAGCAAAAGGTGTCAACTCTATTTTATCGGGTACCGGTAAAGGTTTAGATTTAAAATGACCGAATTTTTCCTCTATCAAGGGCGTTACCTTTTCCGCATCAAAATCACCAGTCAGAATCAACGCCATATTATTAGGCACATAATAGGTTTCAAAATAATCCCTCATTTTGGCTAATGATGGATTTTTTAAATGATCTGCCGAACCCAGTACGGTTTGTTCACCATAGGGTGTTCCCTTAAACAGCTCCTTCATAAATCCTTCAAAAAATGGTGTACCCATGTCATCTGCCGACATGTTCTTTTCTTCATACACCGTTTCCAACTCCGACTGAAACATCCGAAACACCGGATTTTCAAAACGATCGCTGTACACCTCCAACCATTTTTCCATTTGATTGGCTGGAAATGAATTCAAATAACCGATAAACTCATAGGAGGTAAACGCATTCAGGTCCGTTCCACCCATTTGCGTAATAATTCGGTCAAACTCATTGGGAATGGCATACTCCGCCGCTTTCAGTGAAAGACTATTGATTTTTAATTGGATGGTTTCCCGTTGCGCTTTGTCATCTGTTTTGCCCAGTAACTCATACTGTGTAGCTATGCTGTCCAGGTAAACCTTCTCAGCTTTAAAATCAACCGTTCCTAATTTTTCAGAACCTTTAAACATGATGTGCTCGAAATAATGCGCAATACCGGTGGCATCATTAGGATCGCGTTTGCTACCGCCTTTTACTGCGATCATTCCCATGACAGAAGATGAGCTGTGATCTTCATTCAGGTAAACGGTTAAACCATTTTTCAGTTGATAAGTTTTCAGCTTAAGCGCCTCTGGTATTTCCCGCGCAAACATTGCAATAGCAGGAATTAGAAGGGCTAGTAAAAACAAACTCTTTTTCTTCATAAGACTTAAGGTAAGTTAGTTGTGAATAAATTCAATACTACCAAATATAACAAATTCAATTAATACTACTTATAATTTCATAATAATTATCATTTAGAGGACGCCGAAATACCCAAATAGTTACAACACCCCAAAACAAAAACCGAATCACTATTGTAAGCCATTCGGTTTTAACAGTTATTTGACACAACCCAATCAGACATGCTCAGCCGAATGCAATTCTTTGACAAACGCACACATTTCCTGAACTTCATTTTTAAACTGATCAAAATCAAGTTGCAGTCCATTTAAGTATGTACTCCAGCCAGAGGAGTTTTTTGCATAATGCACCGCTTCTTCAATTTCGTCTGAAGTGGCACCAAATAGTATGGCTAATTGTGTGTGAAATAATGCACAATAATGACATTTGGTCGCAGCAGAAATACCTATTCCAATCAATTCTTTATACTTATTAGGAATAACGGTTTCTTCAGTCACAATTTTCCGAAACAAATTCCATTCCAACTCTAAGGTATTATCTGGAATCTTAGTCATGAATGTTGGGACAAGGCCAAACATTCCTTTGATTTCCTGGTAAACTTCTTCCCGATTCATAATTGATAATTTTTAATGACACAATTACCCTTGTTCTATTTTAGGGTTTATAATAAAAGAGTAATTTACAGCCATAATGCAGGATCGGAAAGGCATTTCATGTTAAACTTGAATAAAAGATGTCTATTTCTTTTATTTCGTCATCAGCACTAATTCTCTCTTATACAAAAATAACCTGCTATTGGATCTAGGATAATAATGCTCCAGAAATTGATAGCTTTTTGAAATTGTTTGACCTTTTTTCCCTTCAATTAAGTAAAAAAGGTACCAGTTAAACACCAGTACCTTTCGTATCAATTATTAGTATACCTCTATTACTTTCCAAACACCTGATCACGCGTCAAGTTCAAAGGATTCATTCGCTTATATCCTGATCTGATATGCCGTTGAATAACCGGCGAATCCTTTAAGTGATTGCTAGTATCCGGCTGCTGTGTATACAATTTTAATTCTGCATCTACCTGAGCATACGTATCCACACCCAACTGCTCCAAATCACTTCCGGTAATCCCTAAACCATCCGTTGGAACCGCATCAATACAAGCTTGTAATGCATCTTTTTCAGCCACAGACTCTAATACTTCATCAACCAGGTATTGCGACATATCATACACCTCTTCTTTCCAAAGCTCCTGAATCATACCATAATCACCTACATCACCATGCAAAGTCCAGAACCCTAATAAATACTCAGTATAATTATCAGTCGACAAGACTAAGCCTTTGTGCTGTTGCGCCAGATTATACAAATAAATCATGCGTAACCGTGCCTTGATATTACCCAATCTCACTTTTCTTTCCCGATCCGTTTCACCGGTCTCCTCCTCTTCCAGAATATCGTGCAGACTTGTTTGATAGAGATGGGTCAGATCAATGGGTTTAAAACTGGTACAAAATGCCTTACCGATCATTTCTCCCCGCTCAATCTCATCTGCCTTATTGGTCTCGATGGTGATGCTTCTTCCAATTAATTCAACGCCCAAATCCTTGCATACCGGCGCAGCTAATGCGGCACATATGGCCGAATCAATTCCGCCGGATAGCCCTAATACAAGGGCTTTAAGCCCGCTTTTCTCAATATATTCCTTCAACTGACAGCGAATATTTTCAACGCCGACTTTCATTTTCAATCTATCCATTATCAATCTGTGTAATGTTTCAAGTCTTTCAATTCAGTATACAAAGAAAGTGATAGCTTTTTAATTATCAGTTTCCGAGTCTATAAAATTTCTATTCTTCAGATTACTCAATCCCTAATGAGGCCTTGCAAAACTCAATTTCACGTAATGCCCCGGTATGTTTGCCTTTAACATCCGATAATTTCACTGTTTCGACATAATCCTGTTCTCCATTTCGCTTGGCGTGGGTCATTTTTATGACCATATTGAGTGGTGTCACCCCCACATCGTTCGTGAGGTAAGTGCCGATTCCATAGACATCAATTAACCGGCCATCCACAAACTTTCGGATCTGAGCCACTTTATCCAGATTAAGAGCATCACTATACACCACTGTTTTTGTTTCTGGTCGAATACGCCTGGTGCGATAAAATGCGAGTGTTTTCTCGGTAAACTCAATAGGATCGCCACTATCCCAACGGACACCATCAAACAGTTTGGCATATTCCGTCGTAAAGTTTTCATAAAAATTATCGGTTGTATAAGTATCTGTCAAGGCAATACCCAAATCACCATGATACACTTTCGTCCACGACTCCAAGCTTTTAGCATTTGCCATTCGATATCCATAATGGGCGCCATGGTACATGAACCATTCATGTGGATGCGTGCCAATGGGTGGTAATTGGTGTTTCATTGCCAGATAAACATTACTGGTTCCACGTAAGTGACCACCAGATGATTCTTTCAAAGTACGAATCACTTTATCATGTACCTCAAATGAAAACCTGCGACGCGTTCCGAAATCCGAATAATTAGCAGCCAGCGCCTTAAAGCGCACTCCTTTTTCAAAAGCGGTACTTTCCACCTCCCCGGCCTGCTGACCTGTCATTCTAAAATAAAGTTCCGAAATCATAGCCATCAAAGGTACTTCCCAAAGCACGGTGCGGTACCACAAACCTTCTACCACAATATCCAATTCGTCGCCTCTTTGTTGGATTGATACTTCGGAAGGATCGTACCGATAGCCCTTTAGTAAATCGATAAAAACCGGATCAAAATAATAACAACGCTGGCGAATAAAACACTCTTCCTCTGCAGACAATGAAAGACTAGCCATGGTGCTCACTTCGGCTTTCAAAGCTTCGCCAAAACCAGCAGGAAATTGAGTGGCATTGCGATCAAAAAAACGATATTTAACCCTGGCATGCGGATAGAGCTTTTGAACCGCATTCATGGTTGTAAATTTATACAGGTCGTTATCGGTAAAATGAGATATGATTGTGTTATGCATAATTGTATAATTCTCAAATTCAAATTAGTAATTTACAGTACTTCACTCGAAGGCATTAATTTAGCGCCATAGGACGATGCCTGTAAAAATATTTCTTTTCCTTGTTCCTCAAATCCTGGTACCGCTGACATGCAATCGGTTAACAGAATAAGTTCTGATTTAAAGCCCTTAATGTCCAAAATTTGCTTCACTGTAGAAGCCACACAATGACTTTTGGCCTCTCCGGCCACTAGTACACGGCTGGCGCGTTTTAATCGACTGGCCAATTCAGCATTTAAACAGGTACTAACATCACTGGCAATGGGAATATTAGCCCGTAAAGCACCAAAATGTTCAGTCAATGGGTTCTGCCCTTTGGGGATCAATTGATAATACTTTCCAAAGTACGTCCACTGGCGAACAGCCTGAAAAACTTCATCATAAACCGCTGCCCCCCATGAACCAATCAGGCAATGCTCCGGCCAAATGACATGTGGAAAGACATCTTGTTCCTTTAATTCTGTGAGGTAATTCTTTACCTTTTCGATTTGAAAAATCGGTAACCACTCTTCCCGTTCCACCATCTCCAGTGAAATAGTGGTGAAAGGATCTGGTGTTTCCCCTCTTTGATTTCGCCAAAAACCAGGATGGGCAATATCCAATACATGATGATGATCCTGTGTAAGGATGACTTCATCTATTTTATTTCCCTTTTTTTCTATAAATCGTGCCAAACGATACATATCCCGATCCGCACCCGGCACATATAAAGTGCCTTGTGGGTGGCAGAAATCATTTTGTGCATCCACTATTAATAACAGATTACCTTCTCTTTTCATGGTTAAATGATATTATCAATGTTAACATCCATTTTCAATTAATAATAGCTCGATATTGGATTATTTCTATAATTCAAAATTAAATCCTTTAGTGGTCAGCTCCTGGTATTTTTTTCGATCAAACTGAAAGTAACGACCTGCCCGATGGGGTGTATTAGCTTCCTTCTCATCCAATGGAATTAGGATATCCATCTTCATGATTTTGCGATGAAAGTTACGGCGATCAATTTGCAGCTCTAAAATGGCCTCATAAAGATTTTGCAAATCCCGCATGGTAAACTTTTCCTCCAGTAGCTCGAAGCCTATGGGTTGATACCGGACTTTTCCTTTGAGTCGCTGGATGGCCATTCGTAAGATATGATCATGATCAAACGCCAGAGAAGGAATTTCACTCATTGAAAACCAATTGGCATTTTTAGCATCATCTCCCGCTGAAAGCTCATAATCCAAAATTTTTACCAATGCAAAATAAGCGATGGAAACCACTCTACCACGTGGATCACGATTAACGTCACTGTAGGTATACAACTGTTCGATAAACATGTCCCGAACACCTGTTTCTTCAAATAACTCCCGGCGAGCACACTGCTCAGCATCCTCCTCCATATTCATGAATCCTCCGGGTAACGCCCATTGCCCCTTGTAAGGTTCAATACCACGCTCAATCAACAATACTTTTAGCGCTGATCCGTCAAATCCGAAAATGACACAATCAGTCGTCACCATGGGTCGGGGATACTCATAACAATAATTGCCTGCTTTTGACATTTTATCTTTGTGTTGATTTTACACAAAGATAAGTACTAAACACCCAAACCGCCAAGAGTCTTTGCGTCTTTTTTACACAAACATCATTTTTCTGTTGAGGAATGGCTGATTTTAGGGACTATAAAAAAGCTTTATTGTAGAAATCAAATTATCTGAAGCAGACATACCATTGGGATTACAAGCCGCCACCCCCTTAGTGTCTTACTGCTGTTATTCTTGTATTATATGGCAGGATACTGTTTTTGGGTTCATTGTAATGATGAATATTGATTAACGATTTGTAATTTATGAATTCGGTGTTCTTCATTTGTTGATCAATATTCATCATTTGGTTCTGGCTCGTCCAGGTTAAGTATATCAATCTTCAATTTATAATCAGAATCAAGGGTTGAACCCTTTTAGGGTTCTGAGAACAAACTGACAATTTACCACGGGTTTACACCCGTGGTTATTCACATTTAACCACTTTGTGGTTGGAAATATGCACTAGCCTAAATCTATTCATAGTTTGTTATTCAAATATTAATTCCAAAGATGAGTAATAATCCCGGAGGGATTGAACTTGAATAACCCCGTATGAAATGCGGGGGAGTGGATATAGAGGTTTTAGGAACCCCAAAGGGGTTCAACAATCTCCTTTACAATAACTTCCAAAGAAATTACTACTCTTGATTCCCATTTTTATAATGAGTGATCCAGCCTTCATGAAAAAGATCAGTTGCATTTAGATGAACGGTTATAATTTATCCGGGGCAAAAAATCACTACTTTATTCTTTAATTTACACAAACCTGTACGCAGCTGGCTTTACAACACATTTATACCAGTATTCAAATGTCAATACTGTTTTGATGAATAGCCAATTTTAATTGACAAACGGAACCTTTTTTTACATAGTCCCGTATTGAGAACTAAAACTGCTACAATTGCAAATTAAAAGAGGGATATGAGAAAGAGCGTGCAATTAACTACAAAAATTAACAAAGGCTTCATCGCCAAATTAACTTTCATTTTTCTATTTAGTATTACTTATATTTCACCCATTCATTCAGACGGCAACCCTACTACAGAACCGTTACCTGATATTCGTCCGGTCTCGGAACAATTGTTTTCAAAAATAAGCTGTCAGGAGCTAAGCTATCCCGCCTTTCAAGCCGCTATGGAGGCGCATAAAGTACTACTCTCAAAACGTACCTTAAAAAATGATAGCATCTTAACCATCGTTGATTTCTCAAAACCAAGTAACGAAAAACGCTTTTTCGTGATTGATGTGAAAAATAAAAAGATATTACACAAAGAGTTAGTTGCTCATGGAAAAAATACAGGCATGTTATTTGCCAAAAATTTTTCCAATATAGCCCAATCTTTGCAAAGTAGTTTAGGCATGTACTTGACAGCCGAAACCTATCATGGAAAACATGGTTACTCGCTTCGTTTGGATGGTGTTGTAAAAGGCTTGAATGACAAAGCCCGTCAACGCGCCATCGTGATTCACGGTGCTAACTATGTGAGTGAATCGTTTGCTAAAATCCATGGCCGTATAGGTCGCAGTTTTGGATGCCCGGCTTTGAGTTACGAGGTAAGTACACCAATTATTAATACCATTAAAAATCAAAGCTGCCTGTTCCTTTATCATCCCGAGTTAAATCAAAATAAATTATTAGCTACCATTTAGGTAAACTGGCCCATAGCTCTTTCAAATCCGCTTGATCCTTTCCATAAATATCTTCATAAAAAACAAGCTCTCCATCCGCATTTACAGTGCAAGTGAGATACCGAATATAGACCTGTAACTCTTTATTGACTCTATAATGCCTGGTTGCTTTTTCAGCCAGATGCTTTCTAAACGATTTATAAGAATATTCCGACAATAAGTATTTAGCCAACTCAAGTGGATTTTCCACACGGATACAACCGTGCGACAAAGCACGGTTTTTCCGTTTAAAATAGCTCTTGGCATTGGTATCATGTAAATAGATTCTGTACCTATTTATAAAATTAAATTTCATCACACCTAAGGCATTCATATAACCCGGTTCCTGTATCACCCTGAATGGCACATAGTCTTTAGTGATCTCATCCCAATCAATATCTTCCGGGTCCAAATAATTTCCATACCAATCCACTAATTCATATCCTTTCTTTGCCAGATAGTCTGAGTTTCGCCTCATAGCAGGTGTTATTTCATTAATCACGATGCTTTTGGGAATATTCCACCGGGGAAAGGAGATGACTTCCGCCATGGGGCCTGAAATTACAGGTGTAGGTGTATGAGGCGCCCCCACCACTACAAAATGTCTTTGAACAGGAAATTCACTATCAAATACAATTAATTCACACGCTGGAATATTTATCCAGATATAATCTTTTCCAACCGGGGCTGATGCTTTCAAACGATCCAGATTTAGTTGAATTTTTGCCATGGTTGCCTCAAAATCCTGATACAGATGCCATTTAAGTTGACACAAGCTCATCTCATCAACCTGTTTTGAAGCAAAATAAGCAGGTAGCAATTTACCTAAATAGACAGTGAT
>JAEINY010000194.1 GCA_016342595.1 Marinilabiliaceae bacterium | reverse complement strand
AGAATGTTGAATATTTCGATGCTTATGTAGCAAACTGGTCGCCCCATTATTATCAGGATGAAAAGATGGAAAAATCTTTAATTAAGGCCAGGAAACGTTTGATGAATAAAGGCAATAAAAATGGAAATGCGTTACTTCTGTCATTTGTTAAATACGCAGCAGTTATTGCTTTAGCAGTGGTTGTGAGTCAGTTTTTTACTCGTAGAGGTGCAGAGGATTTATTAGCTGATAAATATTGTGAAGTGTCGGCTGCTAAAGGGCATAAATCAAAGGTCGTGTTACCCGACGGATCAACTGTTATTCTTAATGCCGATTCCAAACTTAAATATAGTTTGAATTTTGACGCTCAGCGACGTGTTGAGCTCAGAGGAGAGGCCTGTTTTGATATTACCAGGTCGCTCACGAAAGAGTTCAAGGTGGTCACTAATGATTATGACATCATTGTGCATGGTACCATGTTTAATGTGATGGCCTACGAAGATTTTAACAGAACAGAAACCACCTTGATTGAGGGAAGTGTGAGTATTCGCAAAGATAAAGACGAATATGCTCTTCACCCAGGTGAGAAGTTAATTTTCGAAGATGGAAAGATTGTGATTGAAGAAGCTGATATCGTTCAGGCAAAAGCATGGGCCGATGATAAATTTAATTTCAATAAAATACCTTTCAGAGAGTTGGTGCTTAGGCTGGAAAGATGGTATGATGTGGAGATTGAAATGGCTGATAATGGATTAAACGACATTGTCTTTACGGGTGTATTCCGAAATGAGGAAACCATATGGCAAGTTCTGGATTATATATCGATTTCTGAAAATATAGCATATAAAAAGAAGGGCCATAGAAATATTCTTATTTATAAAAAGTAATGCCTATGTAATAAAGAACAGTGAATTAAAAATGAAAAGGAGATGTTCCAGCACCTCCTTTTCGGAATGATTGTAAAAGTTATCTACTAAAAACAAAACAAATTTATGAAAAAAAAGTGGAATTCGTTCGGATTAACTAATCCGGCGTTGAGAAAATTATATCTTATTATGAGATTGATTACTTGTATGTTATTTTCTGTGTTCGTGAGCGTTTCGGCGGAATCATATGCACAAAGCCAAAAGATGAGTATAAAGTTTAAAAATTCATCGTTAATTCAGGTTTTTAAATTAATTGAGTCGAATTCAAATTATTCCATTATTTATAACGATGAAATAATTCGTAATTCAGATAAGTTGATTTCAGGAGAGTTTGCCAATGCAGACATTGTTAATATTTTAGATGAAGTATTCAAGAATGAAACCCTTACCTATCGAGTGGTCGATCAGGCCATTATCATCAGGTCGCGGAATATAGCGGCGGATGTAAGAATTCAACAGCAAAAAGTTAATATTACAGGTAAAGTAACTGACCTAAATGGCGATCCTCTTCCCGGTGTTAATGTGTATGAAAAAGATAATCCCCAGCATGGTGTCATTACCGGGGTGGATGGTTCTTATTCTATTGAGGTAGACAGTGCGAATGATATTTTGATCTTTTCTTTCATCGGATTTTCCGAACAAGAAATAAACGTGGCGGGAAAAACTATCATTAATGTGAATATGGCGGAAGATTCAATTGGTCTGGACGAAGTAGTAGCTATAGGCTATGGTACCGTTAAAAAGAGCGATTTAACTGGCTCTGTAGCTGGTATTTCTTCGAAGGAACTTAAAAAAGTGCCATTTTTAAGGGCAGATGATGCCATACAGGGACGAAGCGCCGGTGTACAGATATCAAAAGTGAATGGGGCACCTGGTGCTGATATGAAAATCCGTATTCGGGGAGCCAATTCAATTAATGGTAGTAATGAGCCTTTATACGTGGTGGATGGATTTATTGGCGGCAACCTGAAAAGTGTCAGCATGAACGATATCGAATCCATCGATATTTTAAAAGATGCCTCATCGACCGCTATTTATGGTTCCAGAGGAGCCAATGGAGTCGTGATCATAACAACTAAGCGTTCGAAGGTAGAAAAACCACAGATTGAATTTTCAACCAGCCATGGTTTTCAACAAGTGGCAAATACAATTGATGTAATAGGAGCGGTTGATTTTGCTGAAATGGTAAATCTGAAGCGCAATAATATAAATCCTGATGCTCCGGCGGCTTTTTCGCAACAGCAAATTGATGAACTCAGAAGAACAGGTGGAACTGATTGGCAGGACGAAATCTACGAAGCAGCCCCGATTTCTAATTACCAAATATCATTGAGTGGGGGTACTAAAAATTCGAAGTACTATCTATCTGGTAATTATTCTGACCAGGATGGTATTATTCGTAATACCGGTTACAAGAAATTTGGCATGCGCTCAAACATTGATGTCACTTTCAACGATAAACTATCGGCAGGACTTAATTTTTCAGCCGACCGGGAGAAATATCGAAATAAAGGAGTTATGAAAGGATTATGGTCTGCCGCAGGAGCCGCATTAGTATATGCGCCTACGGAGGACGTGTATAATCCCGACGGGACTTTTACACAAACACCTCCCTATGCTTCTATGGGCTATAATCCTGTATACCTTGCCGAATCTCCCAATAATGATGAATGGAAGAATGCGTTCATTGCCAATGGAAAGTTAGAATATAAAATCACCAATGATTTGACATTGAAAGTTTCCGGAGGGATGACCCTTTCTACAGGGCCATCATTTTATGGTGGTCGAATGGCTGAACCAGGTGCTGAGGATTATAGAAATGTGGGTGCCGGAGCCAATAGTTATGAATCCACCTCTTTGCAGAATACGAACCTGTTGAACTACACCAAAACGTTTGGAAAACACAAGATTGTGGCTACTGCCATTTACGAGCAGCAAAAATTCACTTATAAATCGATGGGTGCCAGTGCCAACAACTTCCCAACTATTTCAATGGGCTACTATGGATTAAGCCTGGGGCAAAATCAATATGCCAATGCAGGATACAGTGAATCATCCATGCAATCGTACGTGGGTAGAGTAAATTATTCTTTAAGCAGTAAATATCTTTTTACAGCCACTTTACGTGCTGATGGATCATCTAAATTTCGCGATGATAATAAATATGGCTATTTCCCTTCAGGAGCGTTTGCCTGGAGATTGTCAGAAGAGCCTTTTATAAAAAACCTAAACCTGTTTCATAATTTGAAGTTTAGGGCCAGTTATGGAGTGACCGGTTCACAGGCCATTGATCCTTTTGCTACGATGCAGCTCATGAATCTAGGGCAAAATTATGCCATGAACGGAAGTTCTCCTACCATTGGTATTGGTCCGGGCTCTCTTAGTAATCCTGATTTAAAATGGGAGGAAACCACTCAAAGTAACGTGGGACTTGATATAAGTTTATTTGATGGAAGACTTGATTTCACATTTGATGCTTATAAAAAGCAAACCAAAGATTTACTTTTAAAGGTTGAACTACCTAATTTTACTGGTATGGCTGATAAATGGGGAAATGTAGGTCAGATTGATAATGAAGGACTTGAGTTTTCTTTTAATGGCTACCCTATTGAAAGTGCAAACTTTACATGGAAAGCAAATTTTAATATTTCCTTTAATCAATCTGAAGTTGTAAGCCTTGGTGAGTATGATTATATCTTTAGCAACAAATATGGTGGTGGCGCAACAGCTCAGTCTACTTATATTATCCAGGAAGGGGAACCACTTGGCCAGTTTTGGGGCCAGAAATTTGATGGATTGTGGCAAATCAATGAAGCTGATGAAGCAGCAAAGTATAAGCAATTCCCTGGAGATGCTAAATTGCGCGATGCCGATGGAGATTTAAAATCTGATTACATGGTGATTGGTAACGGTGCGCCAGATTTTATTTGGGGATTTGGTAGTACATTCAATTATAAAAGCTTAGATCTCGTCTTTTTCGTACAAGGAGTACAAGGCAATCAAATTTTTAATATGATGAAGAACTCCATGTATGGCGGCTCAGGTGATATTCGGGATGCGACTATTCCTGAAATTGTTAATCATTGGACGCCTGAAAATCAAAATACGAATATTCCTGCATTAAGCTCAACAACTCCAAGTTTGATGCAATCGAGTGTTGGTATTGAAGATGGTAGCTATATCAAGCTTAAAAGTTTGTCATTAGGCTACACTCTTCCGAAATCTTTTTTGAGTCGTTTGAAAATTCAGGAAGCACGACTTTCTTTAAGTGCCTACAATTTATTCACGATTACAGACTATTCCGGTTTAGATCCTGAAATTAGTACCTCTGAAGATAGTGACATTGATTTAGGAATTGACAATGGCTCCTATCCTAATCCACGCTCATTTATGATTGGTATTGATTTGAAATTTTAATTGAACTATTTAAAAGGTAAAAAATGAAAAAATATATAGTTTATTTATTGGTTATTGGATGCTGCATTACCTTCTTTGGCTGTCAGGATTTGGAGGAGGATGCAAAGGGTAGCCTGGTTGCGGATACTTTTTTTAGTACAGAGGGCGATCTGGATGCGGCAGTAGTGGCTGCATTTAAACCGCTAATCTCCGGATGGAGTGGGTTTAATGCTGCTCAAAGTTATGTGCCGGTAATGGGAGGGGATGATGTCACAACGCATCCAAAAAGTAATAAGCTACCTTTTCGTCAATTTGATCTTCATAATGTGTCGTCAGACAATGAACCCATGAGATGGACCTGGTCCCAGCTCTATCAAAGTATTCTGGCGTGTAATTCTGTGGAAGATAATTATGAAAAGGTTTCAACAACAGAAGAGAAGAAAAATGAAGCGTTGGCTCAGGTTTGTTTTGTACGTGCATTAAGTTATTTTCATTTAGTGCAAATCTGGGGTGATATCCCCATGCCTTTAACTGCAGAAATAGATCTGTTGATCGAAAAGACTCCAATACAACAGGTGTACGATCAAATCTATGAAGATCTCGAATTTGCGGAACAAATTCTGCCGGTTACCTGGAGTGAAGAGCCGGGAAGACCCACCAAGGGAGCTGCCAAAGCACTTCTGGCTAAAGTGTATCTGACCAATGCCGGATGGCCCTTGAAAGATGCTGCCATGTATGCCAAAGCTGCAGCTAAGGCCAAAGAGGTGATGGACCTGAATCAATATGCTCTTTTACCCAATTATGCCGATTTATGGAAATTGGCAAATGGCAACAATGAAGAATCAATTTTTTCTTTTCAGCACAGCAAAACAACCGGAACTACTTTCTGGTTTACAGGTATTGCTTCAATGCCGGAAGCTGAAGAAGGTGGTTGGGATGATGTGTTTTCGGAAATTCAATTTTTCTATGATTTCCCGGCTGGTCCACGAAAAGATGCCACCTTCTATACGGTGTTTAAGAAAAAAGTGGATGGCGAAATAGTAGAAGTACCTTGGCAGGAATCCGTTCAAAACAATCCCTATTACCAGAAGTTTAGAGATGGTGCAGTTGATGAAGAGAATCCCTGGAGTGCACAAATGGGAACCGACTTTAAAATGCCGTACATCCGTTATGCCGACTTATTGTTGATGTATGCCGAAGCCACCTGTATGAGCAGTGGCCCGGATGAATTCGCCTATCGGGCGATCAATGATGTGAGAAACAGGGCCGGGTTAGCTGATCTTACCGAAAATCTTTCACAAACAGCATTTCGTGATTCAGTCATTGCCGAGCGTGGCTGGGAATTGGCTTGTGAACGCCATCGTTGGTTTGACTTAGTGAGAACCGAAAAAGTGGAAGAGATAGCATTAAAGAGGCATCCTGAAGATATTCCGTTTTTTGATCTGCCTACTAAAGATGATTATTTAGCACCTATTCCACAGCGAGAGGTAGATAAAAATCCGAACTTAAAGTAATGGATAAAAGAACAGATAGATAAAATATTCTTTGTGGTTGATAGAGGGGAAATGATTTCATAAAATTATTTCCCCTTTTTTATTTACTAAAAAATGAAAAAAATGAAAAACAAATGGATTCTCTTGCTTTCTGTAATTGTATTTGCAGGATGCGAAGACGTAACAAATGAAATTAAGGAAATAGTATCGCCTGAAATTAAAGATACACCACCATCTGACGTGGGTTACTTAAAAACTACAGGTGATTTTCAATTGGTTTGGCAAGACGATTTTAATGAATCAGCCCTTGATGAATCCAAATGGAGCAGGATTTCAGAAGGTGGTTCAGACTGGAATAATTATATGACTACTGATAATCAGGTTTATGATATTTCAGATGGATATCTTCATTTAAAAGGGATTGTAAACCCAGATACGCAGACCGACCCAAGACCCTATTTAACTGGTGGTGTGACGACCCAAGGTAAATTTGATTTTACCTATGGTAAAGTTGAAGTGCGCGCTAAGATGGAATCGGCAAAGGGGTGTTGGCCGGCCATATGGTTGCTGGCTAGTACAGGTATATACGGAGGGTGGCCTGATAATGGTGAAATTGATTTGATGGAACATCTTAATTTTGACAACCATATCTACTCAACTATCCACAGTAAGATAAAGTTGTTGCCCTATCAGAAAACGAAAAGTGTGGTCACTACTGATTTTAATACATATGGAGTGGAGTGGTATCCCGACAGAATAGTCTTTTCTGTAAATGGAGAAAATACATTTACATATTCAAGATTTATATGGGCTACCTGGAAGCAATGGCCTTTTGATCAGGATTTTCATATTATAATATCTCAACAATTGGGAGGAAGTTGGGTTGGAAATATAGATCCGAGCCATTTACCAGTTGATTATGTAATTGACTATGTGAAGTACTATGAGTACGCGCCCTGCTCTGTTCCTAAACCACCTTCAGGATTGAACCAGTATATAAAGATACAGATGAATGGTAATACCACGAATCAATGGAATCATTTGACGGAAGTAACGCTCATTAATGGAGGGACTGAATACGTTTTGCCATTGGGTCATAATGCGCCAATCATATTAGGAGATGGGTTAGGTGTGAATGGAGCAAAGTCAGGCTATTATGGATTAGATGCCAATGGTCTGCTGGAGATCAATCTGGGTCAGGGGTACGCATTTGATGCTGTAAAACTGGGTGTATTTAATGGAGATAGCCGTACTTACCAGAATGTAGAAGTATCTCTTTCAGTAGATGGTATTACTTATGGGTCTGTACAGACATATGATATAAAAAACTCTCAAATATTCTTTTGATCTGATACGACTTACCTTGGGACATCCCTATTACAAAAAGATACGTGATAGGGAAGGATACAATGTAGAACAAGCACGGTTTTTCTGAATTGGTTATTCAACAAAGTCCGTTTAGTCAGAACCGAAAAAGTGGAAGAAATAGCATTGAAACGACATGTCGATGACGCTCCGCTGTATGCACAACCAACGCATGAACATTATTTAGCACCTATTCCACAGTGGGAGGTTGATAAAAATCCCAATTTGAATTAACATCTGATGACAGTGGAGTTCTAATGTACGTCAACTTACTTTTTGTAATGTTTATGTTTTGTTTGATAATTGCTCAAATTTTTTAAATTTGTAACGATGTAAAGTTGATGTAACGCATTATAAGTGCTGGTGTTATGAAGAAGAAAAGAGCTACAATAACAGATATTGCCAGAGAATTGAATATTTCTCCTTCTACTGTATCCAGGGCTTTGCATGATCATCCTGCCATTAATGTAAAAACAAAAAAGGCAGTAGTTGCCCTGGCAAAAAAGCTGAATTACCATCCTAATTTACAGGCTCTAAATCTTCTTCGGAAAAGAACGAATACCATCGGGGTTATTGTTCCTGAAATTACCAGTTACTTTTTTTCTGCTGTCATCAACGGGATTCAGCATCTTTTTAATCCACTGGGATATAATGTGATTATTGCTCAATCCAATGAATCCTTTGCCGAGGAGTGTCAGATAATTGACACCTTAATGGCTATTCAGGTAGATGGTTTTCTGATTTCACCATCGTTTCAGACGACCAGGTATGATAAACTAAAGAAGATTGTGGATAGTCATATTCCACTGGTTATTTTCGATCGTGATTGTGCTGGCATCAAGGTCGATAAGGTCTTTGTTGACGAGTACCAGGGAGCTTTTCAGGCGGTTGATTATCTGGCCAAGTCGGGCTGTCGGCGCATCGCTCATATTGCAGGTCCGGCAAGTCTGTCCACTTCGAAACATCGGTTACGTGGTTATCTGGATGCACTTCGGGAAAATAATATGGATATTAACGAGGATTTTATAATTTCTTGTAAAGGCTTTCTTCCTGAGCATGGGATCAAGCCTGTCAGGCGCTTGCTCAACTTTCCGGAAATTCCTGATGGTATTTTTGCTTTTAATGATGGGGTAGCTATAGGGGCTATGTCTGTGATTAAAGATAAAGGCATTCGAATTCCTGAAGATATTTCAGTCATCGGATTCGATGATGATCCGCATTCATCCTATTTTAAGCCTTCTCTCACAACGGTCATGCAGCCTACCTATGAATTAGGATTGTTGTCGGCCAGGATTCTGAATAATCGGATTAACGAAGAAAGTCCATCAGCACTTCGTTTAGAGACCCTTTTTCCAGAGCTACTGGTCAGGGGCTCTTCCCGTAAAAAATGAGTGATCCTTTTTGCATTTATGTCAATTTGAAAAGTGAATGGGATTACTTGTATACTGTGGGATGAGCAACTGTTTAAAGGCATTTATCCGTTTCTTTCTCAGCCTGTAAACGGGTGTCTTTTATGCAAACCTTTGCATAAATGTTTTTCCTGAATTTCTTTCTGTTTAACGTTTTTAATAGTTCTTTTAATCAAAATTATTAATTCAAAAGACGTTAATCTACAATACAATATGCTTGTTTCACCCAAGACACTTTTCAATCATTGCTATGGTAAATATGGGATAGCTGCCGTTAATGTGTTTACCATGGAGCAGGTCATTGGTTTGTTCAGCGCCGGGCAAAAAGCCAATGCCCCTTTTATCGTGCAAATGACACCTGTGGCCCGTAATTACGCCACACCTGAAATGTTGCAAGCAATGATTGAAGCCGCAGCAAAATTGTATCCCAATGCAATATTTGCAACCCATCTCGATCACGGTGTCGAAGAGCATGCTTTTCATGCTATTGAGTCAGGACATTATTCTTCGGTGATGATCGATGCCTCGCATGACTCTTTTGAAAGCAATGTGTTGCGGACGTCCAAAGTGGTAGCATCAGCACATAAAATGGGGGTGTTTGTGGAGTCTGAATTGGGTGTGCTGAGTGGTGTTGAGGATAATCTCTCAGTGGACGGTGAGGGGAATTATACCCGGCCATCTGAAGTGGAGGAGTTTGTGAAGCGAACAGGATGTGATAGTCTCGCAGTGGCTGTTGGAACCTCTCACGGTGCCTATAAGTTCTCCGGCGATCATGGAATTCAGTTCGATATTTTAAAGGAGATTCAGAACCGTATCCCTGAATTTCCAATTGTGTTACATGGCGGGTCGGCTGTTAATTATGATGAGATTGTTCGAATTAATAAGGCAGGAGGTCAGTTGGTTGGGGCCAAGGGGATTGATCCCGGTGAGTTGCAGCGAACCTTTCAGTATGGCGTTTGCAAAGTAAATATTGCCACCGATCTAAGGTTGATCTGGACACGGGTTCACAGGGAATTTTTCTCGGATACGCCTGAGCTTTTTGATCCGGTCATACCCGGAGAGACTTATATCGATGAAGTGGAGAAATTCATGCTTGAAAAGTTTGAATTGCTTGGTGCTGTTGGCAAGGCGCCTGCATGTAAAGAGTAAAAAACGGATCTATGATTAGTAGGCAAAGAAATTAAAAAGTTTGAATTATGATAAGAGATAAAAAATACACTTTATTGGCAAAATCATCCGGTAAAATGGGTATTTACCAAAGTATCACCAGTGAAGATGCCAACTGGGAGTTTCTGAACTTTCAGGCTCGATTAATGAAAAAAGGCGAAAAATGGGAAGGGTATACAGGCGATAACGAGTATGGGTTTATTCTTTTAGGGGGTAATTATTCGGTGAAAACAGATAAAGGTTCATGGAAAACGGTCAATGGTCGAAAAGATGTCTTTAGTGGAATTGCACACACATTGTATCTTTCAAGGCACACTTCTTTTGAACTCACGGCTGAAAGTGAATGGCTCGACATCGCGTGTGGCTGGTGTAAAACCGATCAGGATCATCCGGCTTGTTTTAAGACACCTGAAGAAGCAGCGGTTGAAATAAGGGGAGGGGATAACGCTACCCGGCAGATTAATAGTCTGATTCAACCCGGTTTTGATTGCCAGCGGCTCATATCGGTTGAAGTGTATACTCCTTCTGGTAATTGGAGTTCATTTCCGGCTCATAAACATGATACGCGCCAGCTCGATAATGATGGAAATGTGCTGGAAGCCAATCTTGAAGAAACTTATTTTTATAAGATTGATAAACCTCAGGGATTTGCCATTCAGCAAGTGTATAATGATGACCGGAGTATGGATGAGATTGCAGTGGCCCGAAATAACGATGTGGTCTTAGTGCCACAGGGGTATCATCCGGTCGTTGCCGGCCACGGTTATAATGTCTACTACCTCAATTTTCTAACCGGAAGTGATCAGTCACTGGCCAATACCGATGATCCCAATCATCAATGGGTGTATGATAGTTGGAAAGGACTGGATCCACGTATTCCGATGGTGACGAGTGATATGAATGATAATAATTAATTGTTGCAACTATGACTGAGAAAAAGATTGATGCCATCTGTATGGGGCGATCATCCATTGACTTATACTCGCAAACACCAGGTACGCCTTTTGAGCAGATTAAAGGATTTCACGCTTTCGTGGGCGGATCACCGCTTAATATCTCTGTGGGATGTAGTCGATTGGGGCTCAAATCAGCTCTGTTTACAGGAGTTGGACAAGATAAGGTGGGTGATTTTATCTTGAATTTTTTGAAGAAGGAAAACGTTGATACATCCTTAATTCCTGTTATTCCCGGTACACGCAGTTCGGCTGTGATATTGGGAATTGAACCACCCGATCGTTTTCCATTGGTTTATTATCGCGACAATTGTGCCGACTCGCAGTTGAATATTGACCATGTTTTAGCAGCAGATATTTCAAAAGCAAGAATACTACAGATTTCAGCCACCGCTTTAAATATGGAGCCTACGCGTAGTGCCGCATTTTTGGCAGCCGAAATAGCCAATGAGAATAACGTACCCGTTCTTTTGGATGTCGACTTTCGGGCTGACCAGTGGCACGACCTGAGGGCATTTGGTGTAACGATTCGAGCTTTTCTGCACAAGGTCGATATTGTACTGGCAACTGAAGAAGAGTTGCTGGCGGCCTTTCTTAAAGACGAATCGCAACTGAAAATTACCCATCAGCAGATTTCTGCTCCTGAGATTACAGGTGATATTAATGAGGCCATTGCCGGTGTGTTGAAATCGAAAGCAAAGGTTTTAATTATGAAGACCGGTTCCAAAGGATCTCAGGTATATCTTCCGGATGGTACTGTTACGGAGGTGCCCGGTTTCCCGGTTGAGGTATTGAATATTTTGGGTGCAGGCGATGCGTTTGCTGCCGGTTTCATCTATGGCTACCTGAAAGGATGGGATTGGTATAAATGCTGTCGCATAGGTAATGCGTGCGGAGCTCATGTGGTTACGCAGTTGGGGTGTGCCAATTTTACTCCCTATGAGGAGGAAATATTGAATTTTATTGAAGCGCAAGGCGGGTTTTAAAATGATGATTTAAAGGAAAGTATTATGCTCTTAGCTATGCCAATACTAAGACACTTAAATTTCTGCAATGAAGACAAGACGATTAACCGTAGCACAAGCTACCATCGAATATTTAAAGAAGCAATATTCTGAACGTGATGGCGTAGAACAACCGTTTTTTGCAGGTTGTTTTGGGATATTTGGTCATGGTAACCTGGCTGGTTTTGGACAAGCTCTGAAGCAAAATCGGGATTTTAGATATTATATGGTGCGAAATGAGCAGGCATCCGTACATACAGCTGTTGGTTATGCAAAAATGAAAAACAGACTTTCAACCTTTGTTTGTACTTCATCGATTGGTCCGGGAGCTACTAATATGATTACGGCGGCTGCCGGAGCAACCATAAACCGTTTGCCAGTCCTGCTTTTACCGGGCGATATTTTTGCTCAGCGAACCGTTGCTCCGGTTTTACAACAGTTGGAATCGGCTTCGTCACAGGATGTGTCAGTTAATGATTGTTTTAAACCTGTTTCTAAATACTGGGATCGGATAAATCGGCCTGAGCAGTTGATTACAGCGCTTCCTGAAGTGATGCGTGTGTTAACATCACCCGCCGATACCGGAGCTGTCACGCTTTGTGTGCCGCAGGATGTGCAGGCTGAAGCATATGATTTTCCAGT
>JAEINY010000193.1 GCA_016342595.1 Marinilabiliaceae bacterium | reverse complement strand
ATCAATACTTCCCGTGTACTTTCCGGGGCGATGACTTCATCAATGTAGCCATGCTCCTCAGCGAAATGGGGATTAGCGATCTCCTCGCGATACTTAGCCGTCAACTGAGCCTTTAGCTCAACCGGATTATCTACCTTCAACAGCTCTTTGCGGTGTAATATGTTGACTGCTCCCTCGGGGCCCATCACCGCAATTTCGGCGGTTGGCCAGGCAAAATTAAAATCACCTCCCATGCTTTTACTGTTCATCACAATATACGCACCTCCATAGGCTTTTCGTAAGATGACGGTTATTTTGGGAACCGTTGCCTCAGCAAAAGCATATAGCAATTTAGCACCATGCATAATCACCCCATCGTGCTCCTGCTCAATACCTGGCATGAAGCCGGGTACATCTTCAAATACCAATAATGGAATGTTATAATTATCACAAAAACGTACGAATCGAGCCGCCTTTCGGGATGAATTGATATCCAGTGTCCCTGCCATCTCTTTGGGTTGATTGGCTACAATACCAATCACCTGATTATTCAGGCGCCCCAGTCCAATTACTATGTTTGCAGCATAATTTTCGCCGATCTCAAAAAAAGTACCGGCATCCATAATCAGATTGATGACTTCTAGGACATCATACGGTCTATTGGAATCATCGGGTAGGATAAAGGGTAATCGGGCACTTTTTATGGGTGACTGCGGTGTTCTTTTGACCAAAGGTGGTTGTTCCACATTGTTGGCAGGTAGGTAGGTTAAGAGCTTGCGTACTTCCATCAGGGCATGTTCTTCATCCTCATACACCAAATCAGCTACTCCACTTTTGCTGGCATGCACATCTGCTCCTCCTAGCTCCTCAAATGTCGTTTGTTGGTTAAGTACTTCTTTTACCACTTCTGGACCAGTGACAAACATGCACGCTGTCCTTTTCACCATTACAATGAAATCGGTGAGGGCAGGGGAGTAAACCGCACCCCCGGCAGCCGGCCCCAACACAACAGATATTTGAGGAATAATGCCCGATGACTTTACATTGTTGTAAAAAATGCCCCCATATCCCGCCAGGCTGGCTACGCCTTCCTGAATACGGGCTCCGCCGGAGTCGATCAGACCAATGATGGGATGTCCCATTTTTAAAGCCAGGGCCTGCGTTTTTTGAATCTTCTTAGCATGCAAGTGTCCCAACGATCCGCCCATGTAGGTGGCATCCTGTGCATAAACAAGCACTTTCCGGCCGTGTATTTCCCCATGACCACACACCACACCATCGCCATATTGAGCCTTTGATGAGTCGGATTGGCTGCTTTTTACAAAGGCATCAATTTCACGAAATGAACCTTTGTCCAATAATAAATCGATGCGCTCATATACCGATAGCTTTCCTTTGTTATGCTGCTTGTCTTTATGCGCTTCATCGTATTGCACCAATCGTTCCTTTTCTCTTTGAGAAAAGCGTTTATAGGGCTTTCTGTTATCTTTCATTTTAGTCATGTTACATTTCTTATTCTTTTAGGATGAAGGGGATGGTTCCCGGCTTCCTCCACAATGCCTGCCGATAGTTACCTAACGGTTAAAAGATATGCATTGAAGTATGTATCGTATCACCCAACGCCTTTGTTAGGTAAATTTTCACATACTTGTGGCATAGAAGACAAAAGAAAAGGGAACTTTTTCAGGAACATATGGTTCCCCTTTCAATTGTCTACTCAGGATATCTTCATTCTTTATTCAATTTGATGTTTAATGAGCCGGTAACTGTTTTTCACCTACTCATTGGGATTTAAACAAAAAACTTTTGTTTATTGGTTCATCACCATTAAACAGCGCTAGCCAATCAGTATCTGGCTGTATCGTAACCCGTCCTTCGACAGGTTTTTGGAGGTTAAGGGTTAATGTCATTCGTTCTATAGTTGTAAGCATAAAGTGTTTGTTTATAACAATTTCCTTTAAAACTTACACGGAATAGATGTAGAGGAGCATAACAATTCTGCATAGCAAAGCGCTACTCTTCTGACAACTGCTCTATACCGCGAAAGCAATTATCATTCAGCTCAAATAAGACAGATTTCCTGGCTTGTCCTTTTCGCAACGCCTTCCCATTCCAATAGTTATCGGAACAGTGGCTCTTTGTTACGAAAAAACAGGAGGACCCACAGTTGCGCGTCAGCTCATGCTTTTCCTTAATTGTCGGATCACATGATTCTCTTTTACACTCTTTTTAAAGAGTACCTTACTCGTTTCAGTAGTTGAATGAACGTGATTGCAAAACGATGGCAATTTTTTTTTAATTCAATACTGTTGCTTGAAGAAAAAGCATAAATAATCCATAAGTAAATGTTATTCAAGTTTATGTGGGTTGTGATTTTATTCTTTTGTAGTTCTTTGTATGTTCAAAATAATTTATACTTTTGTGCCGTCTTGGTGATTTGTTCAGCTTTCGTTGAACAAATTGAAAAGGGAACCCGGTGTAATTCCGGGACAGTACCCGCTGCTGTATTTCCTATATGTTTTAGGCACAACTAATGCCACTGTCACAATGAGTGTGTGATGGGAAGGCGCCAAAAACAGGGATAAGTCAGAAGACCTGCCAGGTGATAAAAGTTTTCAATGCTTTCGGGATACAAAGCAGATGAGACTTCGGCATACAATGAAGCCTTATTGCCTTTTCTTGGTGCATTGAATTTTGGTAACGAACCATTTGTTTACTAAAATTTAATGAAATGATACAGTTGTATACATTAGCAACATTGCAGGTACATAATTTATTAACAGATCTGGCCTACTGGTTGGGAAGGGGAAGTTGTACCTTCAAGGATTTATCTCGTTTTCTTAATAAGAAAACCGTTGGGCGGCATGCTCGGCTACTGCTTCATGCGCCACCTCTTTATCAAGAATCCAATATACTTTCATAGATCGAACACCGGCTTGGGTATCCATTCGAGGTGTAATTAACGTTAGCCTATACTTAGTCGCCAGGTTTTATCAGATGGCCTGGTGACTTTGTGATGGCTTCCTGGTTTAAATACTCATTTTCAATTCAAATTATACACTAAAAATGAAACATTTTTTACTTTTTACATTCCTGTTGGTTTATGCTTCGGCCTATTCACAACAATTAAACGAGTCTTTTGAGGGGGCAACCTTTCCTCCTGATGGTTGGACCGCTACAACATCCGACGCAAGTGATGATGGATGGAGACAAAACAATGGCACCTCACATGGGCCAAACACTGTTGCAGATGGAACATTTGCAGCATGTGTTGATATTTACCATTTGTCGAAAAATGAAACAGCAACTCTTACTACACCGGTCTTAGATCTTAGCACATTAACAGCGCCCAAACTTAGCTTTAAGTGGCAATGTAAAAATGGTTCTGATCCCAATCCCAACTTTCAGGTTGAGCTATCAACTGATAACGGTTCTACTTATTCGGAGATATATAACCAAACAGCCAATGGTTCATATGACGATTGGACAGCAGTTGTACTCGATTTACCTGAGACTTCCAATCAAACAATTATCCGATTTATTGGTGTAAGTGATTATGGTTCGTACAATTTATTTCTTGATAAAGTTAAGGTATACGAACCTCAACCAATGGAAGTAAGTTCTGTATTAACGGCACAACCCAATACGGAAGTAGCATCCATCGGAGCCAGCAATGTTGAGATTTTACAAATCAATGTAAAAACGACTGGTACATTAACTCAGGAATCAGCCACACAATTTACTTTTTCAACCAATGGAACGACCGATGCTGGAGATATTGAAAAAGCATCACTCTATTACGGTGCTTCATCACCCGACTTTAGTAACGCCACCTTATTTGGGGAAATAAACACACTTAATGGTGAATTTACCATCACTGGAAACCAGGAATTAAGCGAAGGCGATAATTATTTTTGGCTGGCCTACGATATTTCTTCGTCTGCTGCAGCAAATAATGTAATTGATGCAGAATGTAGCAGTGTTACTGTTGCTTCAGCAGACCATTCGCCTGTGCTTACCGCTCCTGATGGCAACCGTTTGTTAAGCAAGTTATTGAACATGCAAACAGGAACAAATAGCTATTCGGTTAATGGATCGCTTGCCTTTTACGATGATGGTGGCAAAGATGCCAGTTACACCGAAGGCTTTGAAGGTACCATCATCTTTACACCGGCTACACAAAATAAAAAAATTAAAATTGAATGGAATAATTTCCAGATATTCAATACGGGAAGCATCGATAAAAACGATGTTTTTAAAATATACAACGGGACTACTGTTGATGAAGCTAATCTTGTTGGACAATATTCTAATGTGCCACCACCAATCACCTCAATGTCCGCTGACGGTTCTTTAACCATCTATTTTAAGGTGAAAACCGGCGTGCCTAAAGCAGGGTGGGATGCATTGGTGAAGGAAATTACGCCCCAAAATATGGTATTTGATGCAGTGCAGATGTACCAGATGAATGCCGGCAATGTAGCAGCAGCCGATGAAGATCAGGAAATCGCATTAATCGAGGTAAGCACCCAAAATACTGAAAACCCATTAAGGGCAGAGAACTTTAGCTTATCCCTTAACGGCACAACAGCGACTGCAGATATCAGCAAAGCAAAAATTTACTACACCGGTGGTACTTTAGAGTTTTCAACGGATCATTTATTTGGTGCGATTGAGCACCCAAGCGTTGAGTATTCCATCACCGGTACCGGCTCACAAGACTTAGTGGAAGGCTCCAACTATTTCTGGTTGGTATATGATGTCAGCAATACAGCGACTAATGGTAATGTTTTAGATGCGGAGGTTAAGGCTATTACGACCTCTGGCAGTTCACATAACCTGGCTACCACTTCGGCCGATGGTAGCAGAACGGTAGATAATACCTACTTTATGCCAACATCGGGTACTCAAAGCAAAACTATTTATGCACCTGTTTCTTTTGTAGATGATGGTGGGTTAACCGGTAATTACGGAGCTTCCACCATGTCAACTGTTACCTTTGTGCCTGCTGTTAATGGTGAAGTGGTGAAGCTTGACTTTGAAGCATTTGATGTGCTTTACCAGGCATCATCTTTTGGCACCAAAGCCTTTTTTGCTATCTACAATGGTAATGGAACAGCAAGCAATAATATTATCTGGAAAGCTGATGAAACCAATTGCACTCAAGGTCCATCAGGCATTATTACATCTACGGCGGCTGATGGTGCACTCACCATCAAGTTTGTTGGTAATGCCCTGTACTCATCCCAAACCAAAGCAGGCTGGAAAGCGCAGGTATGGAGTGCGGTACCTTCTGATATGGAATATCAATCAGCTGAGGCAACACAATCAACTCAAATTGTAAAAGCCGGAAGTACCAACCAGGAGATCTTACACATTCAATTGCAGGTAAGCGGAACGCAAAATCCGATTTCAGAACTAGGTCTCACATTTAATACGCAAGGTTCTAGCAATACAGCAGATATCTCTGCGGCGCGATTATATTCTACCGGTATCAGTAGTACTTTTACAATGGATACACAATCGGGTGATGAAGTAGCAACACCAAACGGTGCATTCACCATTTCTCACACAGGCGAATTGCAAGAAGGGGTTAACCACTTCTGGCTGGTATATGATATTGCCTCATCAGCAACCGTTGAAAATGTGGTGGATGCTTCACTGGACAAAATAACCGTTGGTACAACTGAATATGCAGTGACTGATGGAAATCCGGAAGGCAACCGCATTATTAAGCGTTTATATGAATTGGAAACCGGCACGCACGAAATAGTTGTTAACGAAAATCCATTGGCCTTTTATGATGATGGAGGCATAAGTGCCAACTATAGCAAAGAGTTTGATGGAACCGTGACATTTACACCCGGATCGCCTGATCAGAAAGTGCGATTGGAATTTAGTCGATTAGGTCTCTCCTCAATGGAGGATTTATATGTGTACAATGGAGGTGAGGTCACTGATGCCAATTTGCTTTTGGAAACCGATGATGACCATAACCGGGAGAGCACTGATGAATCATTGGTATTTAAAAGTACTTCCGCCGGTGGTAAGTTAACTGTACGTTTTACCAGTACTAGATGGAGTACTCCTTTGTTTGGATGGGAAGCTTCTGTATTTGCATTTACACCTCAACCATATTCCTACCAGGGAGCTGCCGCGGAACAAGGTATTAGCACCGTTTTACGAAGCGAATCAAATGCTAATATCTTACACATTCCAGTTGAGTTTTCAGGAGAGTTAACGCCGGCAACGGTTAATTCTTTTACGTTTAATACTACCGGCTCCAGCAATGTTGCAGATATTGCTTCCGCGCAGGTTTTTTACACTGCTAAGGATGCTGTATTTAATCCAATGGTAGCTAATAAATTTGGCAATGTAACACTCACTCCTTCCGGTTCTTTTACCATTACCGGCAGCCAGGAGGTGGCCATTGAAGGGGCAGTCCATTTCTGGTTGATGTATACAGTAAGTACAGATGCTTCCGTGAATAATGTATTAGATGCTCAATTGACCGCTATTGAAGTTAATAATATTGAACATACCATAACGAATGGTAATCCTGACGGACATGCAACCATACAAGCTGGTTTAAGCGGTAGCTTTACTATTGGAGCCGATGCCGATGATGATTATGCCAACTTTACAGATGCCTTTGCGGATATCGCTTTAAAAGGGATTGAAGGGCCTGTAACGATAACAGTGGATAACGGCACATACACCGAACGCCCAAGATTACCACATATTAAAGGTGCATCGGCACAAAATACCATTACTATCCAGTCACAAAGTGGCGTAGCCGAAAATGTGGTGTTGGTTAATCATAAAAGTGCAGTAACTAGCAATAGCGCCCCGGATGATGCTGTACTCTATATTGAGGGAGCTGATTTTGTAATATTCCGTCATATGACTTTTAAAACATCACAGCAAAAATATGATGCCTTGGTGATGGTAATTAATCAAAGTCGTGATGTCACTTTTGATGGTTGTATTTTTGAAGCACCTATTGCAAATGGTAACATTGATATTGCCGGATTACAGAATAAAGCGAATAATGAGGCGAATCAAAATAACGACCGTCTCACCGTAATGAACAGTCGTTTTATTGGCGGTAAAATAGGCGCTTATCTTGGAGGAACAGGGCATTTCGTATTGCCTAAAGAAACGGGTGTAAAAGTGATAAATAACACTTTTGAGCAACAGTACTCAAAAGGTATCTATCTAAACAATGCCAAAGATGTGACAGTAAGCGGTAACAAGATATTCAATAATACCACTACCAAAACTGGTTTTCAAGGGATTGATGCCTATCAGGTAACGGGGAAAAGCAATATCAACAACAATTACATTCACCTTGATCTTACCAAATATTGTACAGGTATTGAATGCCGGCCTATAAAAGGTACTGCCGAACAGCCGGCAATGGTTTACAATAATGTAGTAGTACTTACGCAATCAGTGGGATCCTCTTATGGTTTATTACTGAATTATGGATGTAGCAATACAAATATTTATCACAATACAATTGTATTGAAAGGCGATTCAGAAACGACTTCAGCCCTGTTTGTTGCGGGTGGAAGCAAATATCCGGTGGAAGCCGTTAATGTTAAGAACAACCTGATTATTAATCAAGCCAATGGAAAGGCTGTGAAAGTGAATAACGAGACTTTCTTAACAGGTTTGACTTTTGACCACAACAACCTTTACACATCGGGTACTTACCTGGCACAAGTCGCCTCTGAGAATGTTCAGGATTTGGCAGGCTGGCAAGTAAAGGTTACGGCAGCTAACTCACTATCGGAGGCTGTTACCTTCTATTCGGCAACTGATATGCACCTGAAAGAAGCAGGTAACCTCAATGCAGGTATTCCTATCACAACTGTCACCACCGATATGGATGGTCAAACCAGAAGCACAAGCACACCAACCATTGGAGCGGATGAGTTTACCCAACCGGATTTAACAGCACCTGTATTAAACGAAGGTTATCCTAAAGTAGATGGTATCACCTATAACTCAGCTACGCTTAAGTTATCCTTAAACGAAGCCGGTAATGCCTGGTGGGTAATCTTGCCCAATGGCTCTGCTGCACCTTCGCACCAGCAAATCAAAGCCGGTACCGATGCTACCGATATTGCTTTGGCTGAGCATTTAAAAGGCAACTTAACATTCTCTGCAGATGTAGAAGCACAAACTGGCATTGCGTCATTGAACTCTAACGCCGGTTATATCGTTTATATTTCTGTTGAAGATAATTTGAGCAATGCAATGAGTGATGTTGCTTCTGTAAGTTTCAAAACAGATTTTAAACCGACTGAAGTCGCCACTTTTGAAGCGGTTCAAAGCATGGGTGGTCCAATTTTCAGTGATGGCACGGCTACATTTATGAATGTTACAGTAAGCGATGGTGAGGGTATTAAAGGTTCATCCAGGTTTGGATTGATTGCAGCCAATAAGCAAGCCACTATCTCATTGACCAATACCATTGAAGGCTTGCCTTTGGAAGGTTTCTTCTACCAGAGTGCTACTGACATTAGGGTTAAAGGCGGACAAAATGATGGATCATACACTGCTGAGTTAACTATTACTGCTTGTGAATCATGGAACTATGCTGACTTAAGTTCTTTGGGTAATGTAACGTCTATTTATATCACCGCCGGAACCAGCGATGTACAAATCGACAACTTTGCGGACGTGCCTTTGAAAATGAGTCTGGTAGTGGATGATCAGACAATTGCCAGAGGTGCAAGTGCCACCTTGATACCTGTTGTTGCAGGAGGCGTTAAGCCATATAGCTATAATTGGACATCGGTAGTTGGATTCAGTGAACCCACATTGAGTGAGCAGACTGTTTCACCTGAATCAACCAATGATTATCATATCCAGGTGACTGATGCCAGGGGGACTAGCGTATCAACAGATTTTCTGGTAAATGTAAACGGGAATAAAGCATTGGCAGCAACGTTTGAAGGACTGCTTTCAACACCGCAAACCTACTATATTGGCAACCCGGACCAAATGCAGTCTTTCTTTTATTCAGGAAGCTTTAAGTTTAGTAACTTCTATGCACCTTCCTTATCATATTGGAGCCGTTTTGCCTATAGTAATGAAACCAGCACCGTTTTTGATCCGGCTAACTACCTGACAACCCAGTTTCGTTCAGCAGCCGGTAAAGGGGCTAAAAATACCGAAACTTATGGCGTGGTATATGCATTTGGCGATGCTCCTGAAGTATCCTTGAGTAATACAACACAGGGTGAGGTACTAATAGGTTGTTATCTCACCAATAATTGCTGGGCTGTTCATTCTATGGAAAATGGCGATGCTACAGCCGGCGAACCATTTACACAAAATGATTGGTACAAAGTAAGCATTTCGGGTTATGATAAAGATGGTAGTCTGACCGGTACTAAAGATGTCTACCTGGCTGATTACCGGTCTGCTAATCCGGATGATCATTACATCCAGAAAGAATGGAAATGGGTAGATCTGTCAGAATTAGGAGCTGTACAAAAATTGATTTTCCACGTGGATGGCTCCCGTACGGGTGACCAAGGCTTAAATTCACCGGGTTACTTCTGTATTGATGAGCTCAATGGAACAAAAGAAGTATCAACAGATATTCATCCTGTGACAGAAGCCAGCGTTTCGTTATATCCTAATCCTACAAACGGACCGCTTACCATTGACTTAAGCGGATTAATGGATGCACAACTGATTGAAGTATTTAGTACAAACGGAAAGTTGATCATGCAACAAACAGTCACTCATCAACTGGAAGAACTTGACCTGAGTAGCCAACCTACCGGTTTGTATTTGGTCCGTATCATTACGGCCAATCAAACTATTTTACGTAAGGTTTATCTGAGGTAAGGACAATGCGATTGTTTTAGGATACAGCCCTGCCATTTGGCGGGGCTGTTTTTTTTAATGAATTTTTGCATGTTCTTTGGGATAAAGTGGTTACCTGTCGGTCTTTCAGATCTCGTTTTGGATGATCATTGTGACACAGGGCTCATTGCATTCACCTTGTACTGTTACCCTTTGGCCCTTCAGGCCAGGTTTATCACAGAATGGGCCATATTACCATGTCTGTTATGTGTTGGCCTTTCAGGCCGTATTTATACTGGAATATGGGGTGAAGCTCCATAAGGTAAAAGCCTGGGGTGAGTGTAACGAACCCTAGATATAGTGGTAACGGAATGGAGGTCTGAAAGACCGATGGGTGACCATATTATACCAAACCATTTAATCCCACACATATCTTTCATCAAAATCAATATGGTATTCCTTGAAGAATCCTCTTAATTCATCTTTAAAAGAGATCTTTTTATGGTGATCGGGTTGATTCCGTATATAACTCTTCACGGTATCAATCTTTGAACTGCTTATTGAAAAGATGCCATAACCATCCTGCCATTCAAAATCCAGTACACCATGTTGTTTCATCCATCCGTTGGAAGCTATTTTTACTTTTGAAATATAATTGGCAATCGTTATGGTTCTAGGTAGGGTAGAAAGAATATGCAGGTGGTCTGGATTTGCATATAGTTCAAGTGTGTATGAACCGATACCGGATAGAGTGCCAACGACGTAGGATTGCAAATCTGGTCGAAGAAATTCATTAATTACAGGAATTCTGATTTTACACAGGAACCTTTCAATAGACAAACAGTCAGGCTAGTGTGAAATGGCTAAAAAATTAATTTTCGTGTTAAATTACATGCTTATCAACAGGGTGTGTGGAAAAATGTAGTATTTTGGTAGCAGATGGGTACAACAATCCGGTAAACCGGATTATCAGTCTCATAATAGATTATTATTTTATGTTTAAAAGGCGAGCAGTTTTGAAAGCTTTTTGCTCGCCTTGTTTTATGCAGCTAAGTTAGTTAAAATCAGCGACTTTATCAAGGTAAATTGCATTCTTGTTTCAACCACTATTTAGAGGCAAAAGAAAAAGCAGAAGTGCAGACAAAGATTAGAATTATCTGAAGGTAAGCAGTTTGTAATAACTACTTATACCATTCTAAAGCGTCATTATCCTGATTTCAATGATCTTCTGTCATCGGTACCGGATCATCGAAAACGTCAAACTTATGTAGTAGCAGAACTCTTAATGGCTGGTATCTGCATGTTTATCTTTAAGTTTGGTTCAAGAAACAATGCAGATAACGTCATCACCTCAAAATTTGAAGACAACTTCGTCAGAATCTTCAATCTGCGTTTACCATTAATGGATACAGTTCATATTTTTCTCAAAGGGTTATGTCCATCGGAACTTGAGAAGATAAACCGGATACTGATTCAGCAACTGATTCAAAAACGGGTACTTGACAAGTTTCGTTATGATGGTCGATATATTATAGCCGTTGATGGGACTGGTGTTTTTAGTTTTAATCATGAGCCCTTTGCTGGCTGTCCATATAAGACCAGTAAAAATGGCAAAAAATCATGGCAGGCCTATGTTCTTGAAGCTAAAATAATATGTTCGAATGGGTTTAGTATTTCTCTGGCCACCGAATGGTTACACAACTCTGATGACATTAGTGAAAAGCAGGATTGTGAGCTTAAAGGATTCAGCCGTTTAGCAACAAAAATAAAAAAGATGTACCCCCGGTTACCCATTATTATAGCAGCAGATTCTTTATACCCAAACAATACGATTTTTAATATCTGCAAGGAAAACAATTGGAAATTCATATTTACCTTTAAAGACGGGGTGCTTAAAAGTGTGTGGAAGGAAATACATTCTCTCTATCCCCTGAATGAAGGTGAAAACAAACAAGAGAGATTAAAAGGCAAAGACAAATTGGGATGGCACATAGAAAAGGCAATGTTTATCAATGATATTGAATGTCAAAAGCATCACTTGTCGTGGATTGAGTATCTATCAACCTACATCAACGAATCAGAACCCCAAGAGCGTTTTGTACACGTAACTGATCTGGATGTAAATAAAGATACAGTTTGGGAGGTAAGTCTGTGTGGCCGCTTGCGATGGAAAATTGAGAATGAAGGGTTTAATATCCAAAAAAAATCACGGCTACAATATGCAACACAAGTATTCACGGAAGAATTTTTGGGCCATGCAAAACTATTATCAGCTAATGCAAATAGCTCACTTAATCAATCAGTTAACTGAGAAATCCACGATAGAAAAAAAAGCTATTAAAAAAGCCGACAGATCCATTATTTCCAGAGTGATGGATATGAGGGCCTCCATGCTAAAAGAAGATATTACTAAAAAAGCAGTAGAACATTTATTTACGAGTATCAAGAAAATAAGCTATTAATGATTCAATAGCTGTGGAGAATTCCTACTCATTAACATTCAGGGTAATCTTAAAAACAAGGAAAGGAGGTGTAGTTTAAATATTCGCATTATGTTTATAAAGAAAACTTCTGTCATAACAGAGGGTAGATGCTTATTGCCATAACTCAAATAGCCGATGTATGAAGTTTGTTGAAAACTATTTTCTGAATTGCTGGCCCGTTGTGCTTATATTGGCATTTCCGGAGAACACCTGATAACCGGTGCCAACTTTACAAAATTCTCTACTTCGGT
>JAEINY010000192.1 GCA_016342595.1 Marinilabiliaceae bacterium | reverse complement strand
ATTTCACCACCCAGTACCGCCACCATTTTTTTTGAGATGGCTAATCCCAAGCCAGCACCCCCGGCATATAAACTGTAGGCTCTGTCAACCTGTCGAAATGGTTTAAAGATAGCTTCACGTTCGTGTTCGGGAATTCCCAAACCGGTATCTGCCACAAAAAACTCTATCTTCGTATCCATTTTATCACATCCAATGGTAATGGAACCCTCTGGAGTATATTTAATGGCATTTGAAACCAGATTATTCAAAATCTGTTGTAACATCACCGGATCTGATACCATTTTCACCGGCTCATTAGTCTGCGACTTTTTATATTTGAACTCAAGGCCGGCCTGACGTGCCAAAAGATGAAACATTTCACGGGTATCGCTTAAAACCTGATCAACATCGATGGTTTCAAAATGAGGTTTTATCATTCCTGAATCCATCTTTGATACACTCACAATGTTATCAAGAATAGTTAACAATTGCTGTCCGCTTTTAATCACGTATCTGGCGTATTCATTCCGTTCTGACTGATCTAGATCCTGGATCTCCAACAACTGAGCAAATCCTAGTATACTGTTCATGGGCGTTCGAATCTCATGGCTAATATTGGCCAAAAAGGATTTGGTCAAGCGATCACTTTCAGCCGCCCGTTCAAGTGCTGTTTCGAGTTCTTCATTAGAATTATTCAAATACTCCTTTTCTTTTTCAAGAGCCTGATTGGTATCTTTTACCCGTTCAATAAAATCAGCCAATTGCTGTTTCATGGCTTCAAAAGCAGTGGCCAATTGACCGATTTCATCCTGTCGACCGATAAGACCAGGGGCAATCGATACATTCAGGTTACCTCCTGCAAAACTACCCGATAATTGAGTAAGTCGACTAAGTGGAGTTGTTATCTGCCGTGCCACAACCGTTACCAACAGCAAGGTTACTGCTAAAACTAAAACACTAACCCAAAAGGTATTGAAGCGAATAACATTTAGTAATCCCAATAATTCATCTATTGGCACCAACATTACCACTTTGTAAGATGTATCGCCCAACTGCATACAAGCCACTTCAACTTTACGCCCATTAATGACCTGATTGGGAATAATCTTTTGGTGTTTATTTTTCAATATTAATTGCATCAATTGGGGAGAAGTCACATCCCCGAATGACTGATTAATTTGGTCCACTTGCTCTGCCATATCAATACTGCCCTCTTCATCAATCAACCACAAATCACTGTTTGGAGACAGTCTTTGTGCTTTGAAATCATCGATGAATAATGAAGGATCAATACCAACACCAGCGACTCCAATTGGATCACTCACATCACCCATAATCACATTAACAAACAACATGGATTGATTCAGTTCTCTGTTGAAATCGAAATTAAGCGATGTTTTGATACCTTTTTCCAGCGCATCAAAATACCACGAATCATCAGGATCATCTTTTGAGACAATGTCTAATAACTCGTATTCTTGTTGCCAATAATTGAGACTCCTGTTATTTATGGCAAAAACGGCGGCATAATTGTAATTTTTTTTCAACCGGTCTAACTGCTGCAAGCCCAACAACCTGGCCTGTTCATCCTGACCACTCCCTACAAACCAAGCCATAAGTGCCGGATCTTCAGCTAATAACTCAGATGTCTCAATGGCTTTTAACATCCGGGCTTGCAAGGAACTTTGTGCGGCCACTAAATTTGTGAGCAACTGCTTCTCCCGAATATCCTTTAGTAAAGCCCTTTTGACTGAAACAAAATGAACCCACCCTAACAATACAATGATAAGCAGTACAAAAGTGCCTAAAATAACAGCTAACCTGTTTCTTATTTTTTTGAATTCTATCCCCCTTCTAAAATGGCGCATTACACAATCCCCCAAAGTCATTATATCGATCACAAAAGTCCGAAAAAATCATCATTAACAATACTGATTCAGTTTCCTATTTCCCTGGACTAAAGTAAACAAATTTGATGAAGGATATATTTTCCTCAAAACATATCTCTCTGTTAATGTGTCTCTTTTAAAATCGTTTCTTCAATAGCAGGTACGGGACTGATGGGCGTTGGAGTAGTGATTCTTGGTTTCCTGGCTTTGATGGTGGGTGTAATACTTGCGGTAATCCGGAACCGGGCAGCCATTGCTACTTTTTATGCAGCTATTGAAAAGTAAAAACTGAAACGCTTTGATCGCTTAGCACCTCAACCTTTAGAAGTCTCGATTAAACACAAAAAACAGCCCAATGAAAACATCGGGCTGTATTATTAATCTCGTTACTGTATCTTATTTGGCTAGCTTCACTGCACCTTTGCGGTTCATAATCTAATACATCTCAGCAATCACATCGGCATATTCCACATTCACCTGTTTTCTTCTTACTTTAAGGGTGTTTGTTAACATGGCATTATCAATAGAAAAAGGCTCATCCAGCAATGTAAACTTAACAATGTGTTCGTGCGGTGGCAGGTGCGCCTGAAGCGCATCAATGCTTTGTTGCAAACAACTCACTGCAAGTTCGTGCTGAACCAGTGCCTTTTGATCATCAGTTATGCTCCCCTGTTTTTCAACTTCCTTCTTAAGTACAGAGAAAACAGGCACAATTAAAGCAGACAGATATTTGCGGTTATCCCCAATCACACACAACTGCTCAATCAACTCACTTTGTGATAGAAGCAACTCTATCTTTTGCGGTGAAATATATTTCCCGGTTGATGTTTTAATAATATCCTTTATGCGTTCGGTCATCCACAAAGCACCAGGCTTGGGGATGGACCCCTGATCACCGGTATGATACCAGCCATCAATCAATACTTTAGCTGTTTCTTCCGGTTTCTTATAGTACCCTTTAAATACCGTGGCTCCTTTCACCAGAATCATCTTTTCATCAGATATCTTCACCTCCACTTCCGGCATAATGGAACCAGTGTAGTCAAAGTCATAAGTATCGGTACGCAAACAAGAAACGGTGGCTGTAGTTTCGCTGGCGCCATAACCATAATTCACAAATAAACCCATGGCATGAAAGTAACGGAGCAAAGATGTACTCATGGCTGAACCAGCACAAGGCATGTAACGGATGTTACCTCCAAAAATACTAAGTGCCTTACGCATCACCAAGCGATCAGCGATTCCCTTTTGAATGCGTAACTGCAATGGTGCTTTAACAGCATCTTTCTGATAATCGATATATTTCATACCAACAGCATGTGCCCAGTCAAAAATAGCTTTTTGAGCACGTGGCCAGCCAGCAGCTGTGCGTTGAATCCCTTCCTGAATCTTCTCAAAGAAACGAGGTACCGCGCACATCACAGTGGGTTTAACCAACGGTAATTCATCCATAATGGCCCGGGGATTAGCATTATACACATTCACCCCGCCACAGTACATTAGAAAGAAAGTCCAGGTGCGTTCAAAGACATGGCTCAAGGGCAGAAAACACATCGATACATCATCTTCGCCCAACTTCAACCGTTGGGTATGAGCTCTGAAAGAAGCCATGAAATTAGTATGATCTAACATCACCCCTTTGGGTTCACCGGTAGTGCCTGATGTATAAATAATGGTCGCCAAATCATCTTTAGTCGCTTGCCCCAGGCGAGCGTTAAACGTATCGTTCAATGCTTCCTCATACTTATTGTCCACTATATCCTGAAAGCTTATCACCCGCTTATCATCTGATGAGGATGCAAAGAAAGTCACCACCCTCTTGAGTGATTCCGTTTGATCCAGTGCTTTTATGGCCAACTCCAATTGTGGCTGATCTCCCACAAAAAGTACCTGCATCTCTGTTTCGTTGATGATGTAATCCAGTTGGGTATAAGAAGCTGTAGAATAAAAGGGGATAACCACTGAACGGATGGAGAGAATACCCAAATCACTGATGGTCCACTCCGGACAATTGTGACTAAAGATCCCCACATTATCACCGACATCCATCCCTTGTGTCAATAAAAATTCAGAGACTGCTTCTGCTTTATCTTTAAATTCAGTCCATGACACAGACTGGTAAGTCTCCTTATCTTTAAACCGGAATACTTCCCGTTGTCCGTACTGATCAGCTCGTTGTCTAAGCATGTGTGCCAAATGTGATTCCTGCATTTTTTCTCCCCGTTATATTGTTCTAGCCCTGCTTTTTGCAGGTTTCATTTTTCATTTAATACACTTATTCTTTAGGTGTGTGTTTCCATCGTTTGTGCGACCACAGCCAATTCTCCGGTTCCTTTTGAATCACCGACTCTACTTTTCGGACATAGCGCTCTGTCACTTCACCTTCCTTCAATGCGACAGGATTGTCAGCTAATAGAGATAACTCGACCTCGTAAAATCCACGTTTCACCCGTTGAATATCCATATAAACAACCGTGTAATTGTTATTGCGGGCATGTTTTTCAACCCCATGTAAGAAAGCCGTCCGACGCCCCAGAAAGTCATACCAATAGGCCTTCGGTAACTGTTTGCCCGATGGACTTTGATCGGCCGCCATCAAAAAAACGGTGGGCTGATCCTTATAGTGCTCAAAGGCATTTGACGTTTCATAAATGGATACCAGTTCTGTGCCGCAGCGCGACCGACTGTTCCGGATAATTTTATCAATCCGTTTATTACGCATCGGTTTGTAAAAACCGACCATTTTATATTCCGACTGTAAGCTACCCGATAAGCTGCCCCATTCCCAATTACAATAATGCGCCGTGACACCAATGATACTTTTCCCTTCCTTGAAATACGCCTCCAGTAATTCAGGATTGACAATTTTATGACGACGCACAATGGCTGCCTTACTCATGGTGAAGGTCTTCATACTCTCCACTAAATTATCAGTCAGATTCCGGTAAAACTTCTTGAGAAGGATCTTCAATTCCTGTTCGGTCTTTTCAGGAAAAGCCTTTTTCAGGTTATCGATAATGACTTTTATCCGATATTTCACCACATGGAGCATGAGCAAATGCAGCAAGTCCGAAAAGCGATACAATACAAAGAATGGTAATACACTAATGATAAGTACAAAAAAGTAAAAAAGAAAAGTTGTTAACAAGCTCATGCGGCAAAGATAAAATTTTGAATGGAATTGTCGGGGTTTCTTCAGGCAGTGAATAAGGTTTAGGAATTGTGTCGGAATAACCTGGCTGTATAAAAAAATGTTACACGTAGTCCTCAAGCCTTGACATGCTAACAAAAGCAGAGATAACGCTGAGAAAAGGGTAACACAGAGTTACACGAAGAAGCCACTGTGGATAAAAAAGAGTTATATAGTAGTTCAGCGATGGTCTTGGACCATATTGACGCCAGGATAACATATTGCCGTTGGCATCAAAAAGTGTTAGTCTCAGGATATGAGATTATTGACAATCTTGTTACATGAAAGATACGCGGAGGCAACGCAGAGGGCCACAAAGGCTGTTTCGCTTCGCTAAACGGAGTTCACAGAGCCCGATTATTATCGCGCTTCAATACTTGATCAACCATTGGCATGATAACGAAAGAAAATCTGTTAAATCCATGTAATCTGTGGACAAAAAAAATCGCTTTAATTCGTGGATAGGAAAAGCTTGTTATATGAAAGCGCGAAGTCGAGAAAAAGTAAAAGCTCACAGAGCTTTAAAACATAATGAAGTAAATTATTAATGCCATAATAATGAAAACACTCTGTTGCCTTATTGTTTTTATCTTTTCTCCTAAACTCTATGTATATCTGTATCAATTTTCTAATTCCCCCGCATAAAATAAGCCCCTTTACCTGTTTCCCAATCAGGTAGAGGAGCTTTTATACATACACTAAAAGAAGGTGACATTAACCTTCTTTTTGAGCTGCACGTCTTCCTTCCCGTATTTTTACTTTATTCATTGTTTCATCGATAATGGTGTTGATCCGTTCACTCAAAGCATCAAAATCCGGATTGGGTGCAATTTTCTGCATCACCTCCAGGTACTGAAAGAGGGTATCCAAATTTTCTTTCAACTCTCTGGCCATTTCCCGGTTATTAATATCCGGCCGGGCCATTTTAACGTCCAGCCGTTCTTCAGCCACCAGGTCAAAATGCTGTTGTGTTTGCCGTATTTGTTCCACAAACGGTTGCCCCTGAATAATTTCAACGGCGTTTTTCAGTGCTGGTTTTTCATCCAGATCACGCAATAAATCTTTCACTTTCGAACTCGCTTCCTCGTAATTAGCCCTTTGAATGCTACCAAATGCTTTTAAGGTATTTACTATCAACCAGGCCGCTTCCTTTTTCTCTTCATCCTGCAAATAAGTATACGACCGGCAATACATTAATAAACCGCTGACACTGCTGTCACGGCCACTATCCGCTTCCTTTAACGTAAGTGTTTCCTGTTTGGTACCGGTGCGGTTCAGACCCTCAGAGAATTTAAGTAAGGTATCCTCCAGAGGTGTGACAAGTGGCTGCAATCCTAATGTCTCCAGATTGTACTTTTTAACCTGATCAACAATGCGTTTTCCAAATGTATTACATTCATTCAGTCGCATACCATAGAAGTCAATTGAACGTATCATAACCCATGTATTTTGATGTAAAAACATAATTCTACAAAAAAGTTAAAACACCTATTCCAAATATTCAACCCATTGACATAAAAAGAATTAAACAACTCCTTGTGCACAACAGCTCCGAATACCCGCATTCATTGACCTGCCTCCGAATTGCGCCCGGTTCAAACTGCATGTAGTTTATACCCGCTCTAAATTTTTTCGGGATATTGACTTTCTAAGCATTTTATTGTAACTCAGTTAACAACTTAAATTCAAGTAATAAAACCATTCCATTCTATGGATACCAGACAGAGTGATGAAGACTGCATTCTGTAAAAACAGGTCACCGGACAAACCGCTGTAAGCTGCATTCTTCAAAAACAGCTCACCGGACAAACCGCTGTAAGCTGCATTCTAAAAAAACAGCTCACCGGACGAACCGCTGTAAGCTGCATTCTGAAAAAACAACTCACCGGACAAACCGCTGTAAGCTGCATGCTATAAAAACAGCTCACCGGACGGGGTGATGTAAGTTGCATTTTGTATAAACAGCTCGCCGGCCAAAGTGATGCAGGCTGCATTCTGTAAAATCAGCTTACCGGACGAGATGAAAACTACTGCGGCAGGTGGATCGTAAATTCAGTGCCGGCTCCCGGGCTACTTTCCACCAACAGGTCACCACCCATTTTTTTAACCAATTCGCGACATAAATAAAGTCCTACACCGGTCCCCTGTTCACCGTCAGTACCTTGGGTAGATGCCATATATTTTTCGGAAGAAAAAGTCAGCAGTTGATCCTCTGATAAACCCACCCCGTAATCGCGGATGGAGATCACCATATACTCGGATGCCTTACGCCAGTTTAATTCAACAACACTCTCTTTAGGACTAAATTTAATGGCATTACCTACCAAATTCCGGACCACTGTTTGCAACATGTGCATATCTCCCAACATTGTGCACTCAGTCGGTCCTTGTAACTTTAACTCAATCTCTTTTATCCTGGCGGAAGAGCGATACCACGAAACCATTTCCATCATAAAATCGTGACAGACAATTTTCATGGGCCTTACGGCTAATTCACCGCTTACATTACGAAACCAATACACCATACTATCAATAAAAGACAGCAACATCGAGGCTGAGTCATTAATGATGTTGTTAAAGCGTAGACGCTTTTCCTTATCTGCAAAATAGGTCGATTCCTGCTCAATCATTAAATCACTCAAACTGATAATGGAGGTCACCGGTGATTTCAGATCATGCCCCATAATGGAGAAAAGCACATTTTTCATATCATTGGTTTCTTCCAGCTCACTATTTAATTTTTCCAATTGCACATTCAAGTGCTGGGTTTCTCTCCTTTTCCGCTGGCTAATGAAGATAAACACCGTTGTTGTACCAATGATAATGAAACAGCCAATTACAATAACCCACAGCAAATGAATGCGCTGCTTCTCATGCTTTAGCTCCGCTTCACTAATTGCATTTTGGGCTTTTAACAACTCATTTTGTTTATCTTTTTGATCCAGCTCAAACGTTTTTTGCAGGAAGGCAATCTGACCGGCCCGCTCGTGATTATAAACACTATCCCGCAAAAGATTGGCTTCCTTATTATAGAAATTAGCCAATTTATAGTTGCCCATTTTCGCTTCATAATCGGCCAAGCCATCCAGACACTCAATCTCCAAATCAGGTAACTTATTCTTTCGCGCCAAATCATAAGACATCTCATGATACTTTAGCGCTTCTTTACGATTCCCTTGTTTATGAAACAAATCGCTATACAAGCTATTCAAATTAATCTGTTTCTGTATATCTTTGTGGGGATCAATAAGTGTCTTTGCCTTATCTGCATAATAACGAGCTGAGTCCACCTGCTCATTTTTCAATAGCATATGACCGTAATTCACATATACATGGCCAGAACTGCCCGAATTGTTTGCCTTTTCATTGCACCTAATCGATTTCCTCACCAATACCATAGCACTGTCGGTCTGGCCTGATTCAATATAAATCAAAGAGAGGTTATTAGCTATGCTTCCCAATAGGTATTGATCATTCATCCCGCTTGCCATCTTCATGGCTTTATAAAGATATTCTTTCCCTACCTGGGTATTTCCCTCACTCCAATAAATATTCCCAATGTAATAAGTAGCGTACATTTTATCGCGTGCCTGATCAAGAGAGTCTGCCAGCTGATTGCACTGTTGATAACTTTTCAGAGCTAATGGCATCTGACCTTTCTGGAAATAGATATTCCCGATATTTGCCAGTGATCGAAGTCTGTATTCCTTTTCTTTGATTTTTTTGGCTGTGTCCACTGCCTTTCTAAAGTAGATCAATGCAGTATCCAGATCTTGTAAACAGTTTAAACGAATCACCCCATTGTAATAGTTATATTGAATGCTCACCTCCCTGGAGAACAATTTCCTTATATACAACGAATCGGCTGTTACGATACTTCGATTACTCTCGGGATGTTTATTCAGAAATTGATAAATAAGTGCTAAACGCAGATGAGCTAACAATATATTCTCAGACATCCGGTATACTTCAGCTTTGGCAAGTGACATATGTGCATAGTAGAAGGCACTGTCAATATCTTGATAAAAATACTGGTCAGATAGCTTTTGCAGTATCTCCACCTGTTGCCTGTCATCTATTGTGGTTAATACCTGTCTTAGGCTATCCACATGATTCTGTGCTGACAAATTCCACGCCACCAAGACTGTAACAATAATACCCAGTAATCCCCTAACCATTTCTTTCCTTCCTTATTCCCTAACCGTTAGTACGGAGAAAAGCTTATAATGTTTGAAAATCAGAAAAGTATTACAATTTTGAAATAAGAAGCCCGTTATCTGCCAGGCAGATAACGGGCTTCCAACCAATCCCATCGTTAACTTAAACCTTTGTCCTATTTTCCGTTTAGCGATTCGAGAATCATTAAGGTGTGAGCCGATGACCAGCTGAAGTTATAACAACTGAGGCCTTCACCAGTGAGGGGATGGTAATTTTCGCGTATAGGTGCACCTGGGATAGATAACCCTTCAGCGTTATTTAATACTTTTGCAGATAACAAACCCGCTTCGGTATCAAACTCATAATTGCGTAATCCTTTTAAGCCGAACCACACAGGGCTCATCCATACCGGTCCCCGCCAGTAACCGGTGGGATTAAAGCGAGGATTGTCTTTGGCAGCTGTTGGGAACGGCACTTTTGTATTGAACTGAGTTGCATCCATCAGGCTGCTTTTCACAGCTTCTGCTTGTTGAGGAGTCGCCACTTGCGCCCATAATACAATCCATCCTTCCGGCCCTTTGCCACGACCGACCAATGGTTGTTTGGTAGCTATATCTACATCGTAAAAGAAACCGGTAGTGGCATCGAACATCTTCTCACGGATGAAGGCGGCTACTTTTTCTGCTTCCCGTTCATATTCAATCGCCTCTTTTTGTCGGCCAACTAACTGATTCATTTTGGACAGGAAGCGTTTCTCAGCCACCAGAAAGGCATTAAGATCGGCACTCTCCTGGTTCATGCTGTAACCAACCAGTCGATCGTTGTAATGATTGTCCAGCATTTTCACGCCCAAATCCTGATCAAAGCGGATGAAGTTATCACCACCACCTTCCCAGGCTGCGGCTTCAATGCGGTGATCATGCAAAGTGCCATCTTTGTCGGTAACTGTTACATTATACGGATGAATGGTACAACCGTATTCGCAAATGCCATTGCCATCATGATCGCGGTTACGGTACCACCATTGATGATAACGAATCAAATGGGGCAACATCTCTGCCACAAAAGCCGTGTCACCAGTATTCTCAAACACTTTCCAAACGGTCCACGCAGCCAATGGGGGTTTTGAGTTACGCTCGTTCCAGTTACCGCTGCCATCGTGATCATCGTAGTAAAAGATACAATCGAGAATCATGCCTTCATCCCAGGGGCGCTCTGTATCATCAACGGCTACCTGGTAATCGAACATACTGCGGATATTATTCTTAGCAACCTCGGGCATATAAGGTGCTAAACCGGCACTGTGCTTCCACGAGTCCCAGGCCCACACGCCATTGAACCACTTATAGAAGGTACTGGGCACCACGCCTTCAGTCAGGATACGACCGGCTGGAGCACGTCGATTGGTATTCAAAGTCATCAACGCTTTCATGGCTGTTTGCAGGGCTACCTCGTCACACCCTACCTTTTCTTGTAGTTTATCTTTCAGAGTCTGCCAATGGGATTTATTTTGTTGATGGATAGCATTCGCTGTCGCTAACACCTCATTTGCTTCTGCTTCTATTTTCCCGTTCTCATCTGGTAAAAAAGTGAAGGACTGCTGTTGAGCAATCAGATGGCTATTTCCGGGTTTCAGTTCAATCGTTTCCGGCCACAACATCTGAAAAGCGGTCCCATTGATAGAGGTTTTAACTTCCTCAGCCATGCGGATGGTAAACTGCCACTCCGGTTCTGAATAGTAATTCCAGGTTTCATGAATGCCCTTAAAACCTATTTCAATACCTTTTGGGGCTGATGTCAGTTTTAAATCATTCTTATAGGGTAAAAGCTCTCCATTCCATTGCAATTGTAGAATTTGTTTTTGCGAAGAGCTGTTTTCGATTTCATAACTTATCATCGCAGAATGAGCAGTGACATAACTCACTTTTAAGCGCACGGCAAAATCCTCAGTTCTTAAATTTTGAACCAGATATCCCGGATAGTAGCTGATGTCATCAGCTGCAATAAATGGACAACTCACCCACTCATCATCCTGCATTTTCGAAATGGAAAGTTGAGCCAGGTTTTTTGCCAGCGCAACAGGATACTCACCTGCCACAATGTAAGGACCTGTAAAACCACCCCAGGAACTACTATCCTGTGGCAGGAAGTAGCCAAACCAGGCACCTTTATCCGCAAAACCAGTATGGAAGTGATTACTTTCCGACACGGGGGCCTGCGGTGTGTAACTGATGTCGAGTAAATTGGCCATCGAGGCATCCTGTTTCACTGTTGTGGGTGGTGACACCTGGCAGCTAAGGAATAGCAGGGTTAAAAACGATAGTGTTATTGATTTCATATTGAATGTTATTATCTGATGGAATTGAAACCACCCCGTCTTAGCGTTCGTTCCTCACGATAAGCCACTCCTCCTTTTTTAGGAGGGAAAAAAGGTGATGGTAATTATTTCTTATTAATCATATATTACTCTTCCAACCGCTGAACTATCACTTTTTCTACTCAGCGGAATAATGGTAAATGAATAGCTGTAGTTACGTGCCGGAATGCAATACTCCGGATGTACACGCGCTCCCCAGCTATTATCGCCACCAACACCAATCTGGGCATAATCCACAAAAAGAGTATTCACAGGGCCTTGCTGAATGGAACCACCATGTTTATTTGGATCGTCTTTCCTTTTGTGATACAGCTCTTCATAACGGAATGGCAACACATTGGCTGAGATAGTTGGGGCACCTTGTATCAATAATCCATTACCATTTTCGTTGGTCACACTCATCCAGCGCACATCGGTTTTATTTCCGGTCTCCTGGGGTCGCACGTAAGGAAAATATTGATTCCAAACGGTTCCACTATAATGCCCCACGAAAGCTGAAGTATTGCGATCGGCATAATTTTCATGGGGACCACGACCTAACCATTCCACTTGATTGAGTGAGGGATCTAACAGCACTTTCATGCCTAAACGTGGTAACTCGGGCAATTTGCTACTACCTGCTGTGAATTGATTATCTACTTTTAACGTGCCATCAGCATATACCGTGTAGATGGTCTTCATAACCGACTCACTCTTCTCGTCCGTCAAGGTTGAAGCTATCTGTACATAATCGTCTGTTTGCTTCATTATTTCACAACTACCGGCCTGCATCCTTTCACCAGCTTCTTTCCAAATGTTCAAACGTGAAGGAGCACTGTTCCCCAGGTCATTGTCGGTAACAGCCCGCCAAAAGAAAGGACGTACATCTTCTTTTAACAACTCTTCGCCGTTCAGTTGATAACTGGTAAGCACCCCATTGTTTTGATCAAAGGTCAATTGCACACGACCAGCCTGGATGTGGATCTGTTGTTTCTTATTTTTCACTTTAAAGGAGGCTGACTCAATCACTGCTTTCTGAGATGGTATTCCCACTGGCAGTTGTAATTGCTCAGCAGCCACCAAATGGCCCGCCGACAACAT
>JAEINY010000191.1 GCA_016342595.1 Marinilabiliaceae bacterium | reverse complement strand
ATATCCGATTTATATTGTCCGGTATTGAATTCTTTGGCCTTTTGCAGCATTTTTTTGCAAGAAGTCGAATCACTGAATATCTTCAAATATATTTCTGCTGCATTTAAGGCGGAATAGGGCCCAATGTATCGATCATCCTCTCTGGCTATTGGCAATACCTGTTCGTAATGAGAAACAGCTTCTTTATACCTATTCTCCTCCTCCAGTGCCCGAGCCAGGCGATAATGCCACTCAGCCCGATAAAAATCAGCCAACAAAGGTTGATCAATGGTTTTGAGAAGTACGATACATTCCTTGATTTGCCCGTCATCAAATAGCAACCGGGCTTTTATTAATGATTCCGGCTTATGCGCCACCATAAATGCTTCCTGACTGGCTTGTTTATCATTAGAGGTCGGATAAACATCCATGGCCCGGATTGCATTCTCTTCCCTTTTTACGCTGACCGAATCATGAATAATCCGGTAATATCGTGCCAACCGCAAATGTGCATCAGCTTTAAAACTCATCCCCGGATACAGATGTACAAATTTTGAAAGCCACCACTCACATTCATTCGAAAGGGTATTTAACACTGCTTTTCCCTTAAGGTGATACAAAAGCGGGAAACATTCGAACGTTTCCGGCTGCAGTTCATCCAGCAAACCACGAGCAGTCTCTCCGTCTCTCTTTTTTATGGCCACCGAAGCTGAAACAAAAGTCAATAAAGGCGATTCATTCTGCCTGGCTTTTTGAATAAACTGATCCATCTGATACTTATCACCATTCGAAAACTTCATCAGACAGTACCCATATAAAACAAGCGCTTCTGTATAAACACCCTCTTTATCCTCACAATACTCCACGTACTCCTGAAGCAAACTAAATCCTTCTATACGGTCGCCTTCTAAACCGAACAAACTGGCGCCGCTCATCATATAATCAGGAAGCTGGTCAATAAGGATCAGGAACAGACTCCGTAATTTTCTCACTTCTTGTAAGAGAGATGGATTAGTATAATCATCCATGAGTAAGCGATGGCCATTAATGAATGAAAAAACGCCGGCAAACTGTTCATTTTTCATCCACTGGATCAATCCTTTTTGAATAGACAGATTGACCAACATTAATTGGGTTATTTGATTGTTTTGCGCTGAGGGGAACTCTGAAAACCGATCAAAGGTGTCCATAAAATGAGCAGCGGATGAATCTTGTTCAAAAGAGATAAACTCAATAAAATAGCGATAAGCTGTCAGGTAAATATATTCTGATGCTTTCAGATCGCCTGCTTTCTGTTCCTCCTGTGGATGATATAATTGATGTAAAAATTTTCGCCCGTCAATGGAAAGCATGCCACCTTCCGTCTGTGCCCACAAAGCTGAAGACACATTTAAACTATAAAAAAGAATGACCAGGCGGAGCCACATAACAAAGTCAATAATTAAATAAAGAGGTTTTAATAATTCCCTAAAACCACAACAGCCGGATATAAATCCAGCTGTCGTTCAAGTAATATCACTGTTACTTTATTCTTTTACAGGCTCATCACCCATTGCACTATCTACTAAAATACGACCACAATACTCGCATACAATGATCTTTTTACGAGAGGCAATATCCAACTGACGCTGAGGTGGGATTTTGTTAAAACATCCGCCACATGCATCACGCTCAACCGGTACCACCGCTAAACCATTACGTGCATTGGAACGGATACGGTTAAAAGCCACACGTAAACGCTCTGGAATACTGGCTTCAATCTCCTTAATTTTCTCTTCCTTGCGTTCCTCATCTATCTGAGTTTCGCCCACAATCTCATCCAGCTCCTTTTTCTTAGCAGTCAAATCAGCGTTACGATCTTCAAATAATTGCTTTGAAGAACTTACCACTTCTTTCTTGCTTTTCAATTCAACCGTGTACTCCTTGATTCTTTTTTCGCAAAGTTCAATTTCTAACTTCTGAAATTCAATCTCTTTTGATAAGGAATCAAATTCGCGATTATTACGCACATTTGACTGTTGAGCCTCATACTTTTTAATCAGTAACTGAGACTCTTTAATCTCATTCTTTTTGGCCAGGATGGCGTCATTCATCTTCTTGCTCTCGCCTTCCAGATTACTGATACGTGTACCCAATCCTTCAATCTCGTCCTCTAAATCCTGAACTTCCAATGGAAGCTCACCACGAAGTGTCCGAATTTTATCAATTGACGAAGCCACCGTTTGAAGATCGTAAAGAGCTCTCAGTCTTTCTTCTACTGACATCTCTTTCGAATTTGAATTTGAATTATTTGTTGCCATTCTGCTAAAAATATTTTACGGTATTGGTATTTACATTCGATAAATGGACTGCAAAATTAGAGATTTTTTTTGTAAGTAACTCAAAAAAAACTTCTTTAGTGAATTGTTCACTTTCAAAATGCCCTATATCAGCAATCAAAATCTGTCCTTCAGCATCAAAAAACTGATGATATTTAAAATCTCCCGTGACAAAAACATCGGCCTGCAAAGCTTTTGCCTTACCCAATAAAAAACTGCCTGAGCCACCACAAACCGCTACTTTTTTAACCGGCTTATCCAAAAAACCGGTATGACGCACACAACCAACCTGGAAGGTCGCTTTCACTTGAGATAAAAAGTTTTGCTCCTCTGTTGCGACTGGTAATTCACCAATCATACCAAGCCCGGCTTGCGTCCAGTCGTTTTCCAAAGCGTAAATATCATAGGCCACTTCTTCATAGGGATGGGCCTGAATCATGGCACGCACCACTTTTGATTTCAAATATTTTGGAAGCACTGTTTCAATCCGGATTTCTTCCTCGGTATGTATGTGCCCCTTTTCGCCCACAAAAGGATTGGTCTTTTCACCTCCACGAAAGGTACCATGGCCATTTATATTATAACTACAGGCATCATACTCACCAATAACGCCTGCTCCGGCTTGGAAAATAGCATTTCTTACCCCATCGGCGTGATCATTTGGCACAAAAACCACCAACTTAATCAAGCTCTCCTTTTTAGGAGCTAAAATCTGACAATTGACCAAGCCCAATTTTTCACACATTTTTCCACTCACACCATCCCGCACCGAATCAATATTCGTATGGGCTGCATAAATGGCAATATCATTTTGTATCGCTTCAATAATAATACGTTCAGTGGCATTCTGACCCGTAATACGTTTAATTCCCGCCAACATAATGGGATGATGGGCAATGATCAAATTACAGTGACGATCAATGGCTTCCTTCACCACCTCTTCGGTAATGTCCAAAGTGATCAGCGCACCGCTTGCTTCATTTTGAGCATTACCTACCAACAAGCCCACATTGTCAAAGTCTTCCTTTAATGCAGTTGGAGCGAATGCTTCTATTTCTTTTATTACATCTTTTATCAGCACGTTACCTGCTTGTTTAATCATGAATCCATATTATCTCTTACCTCAATCAATAAATCACGAATATCTTTTAATCTGGAAACTACTTCGAAATTATTAACGGTATCTTCTTTGTTATCCTTCAATTTTTTCTGAGCACCTTTCAGAGTCATCCCCTTTTCTTTGACTAAATGAAAGATCAGGTGAAAGTTCTCAATGTCCTTTGGTGTAAACAGACGGTTACCCTTTTTGTTTTTATGCGGCTTGATGATGTCAAATTCTTTCTCCCAAAAACGGATCAAAGAAGTATTCACATTAAACATTTCAGCCACTTCACCAATGGAATAGTACAACTTTTCAACCTTCTTTTCTTTGTAGGGCATAAAATTCCAATATTTAAATGCAAAGTAAATATATAAAAATTATCCTCAACCAGCATTGATCCAATTGTATCGCTTACGAACCACCCTTCCGTCCCAAACAATATAAATTGCCATCACGCGAAGCAATAAAGATTTTTCCTTTGTACACAATAGGCGTAGCCTCAAATGTCGTTGAAAACTTTTTTATCAGTTTAAATTCCCCTGAGACATTATAATCAAATAAATATAATCCCTTATAACCGGCAACCACCAGTTTATCTTTTGTAAAGATGGGCGTAGAAATAGAAGCGCCAACCGGATAACTAAAAATTTTTTGCGGGGCAGAATAAACAGAAACACTATCCGGTCCCAACACCTTGCGACCTTCATTAATCTGATTATGATCAACTACATACAGATTGCCATCCAATGCGGCAAACGCAGCTAATTTTTTATCCCCCTTTTCGATATACCGGTCATTCACCGCCACAGATCCAATAACGCCCCCTTCCCAACTTGCATATCCCTTGTCCTTAACAGGAAAATACCACTCTACTGCTGCTCCCGAATCCCGGGAGGGATTCAGCTTAAAAATCCCGCCACGCCCTTTGATATATTGCTTTTCCACTGAAATCAACAAGCAGGAATCTGCAGTCACCACAGCTGACCCATCAATATCACTTCCCACATAAAAATTCCAGGTCAATTGCTTTTCATCTATATTATAAGCCCACACACGACCGGAGCCTGAAGCAATAAATATATCCCGCCCTATGACAGATGGCGATGATTCAGTCACCACATTATTCTTGTGTTTCCGCACATCCTCAAGGGTATAAAGCTTGCGCTCCAAATGAACCTTGGGCTGTAACATCCCATTACGCATTGAAGCGCTTTGAGGCGATGCATCCATCGCTGTAAACAAGGAATTCTCAAAGCCAATATAAGTTGTATCATTTAGTACAATAGCTGATCCATCCACATCTCTGGAATAACTATGTGTCCACTTCTGATCCATGCGCCATAACTCCTTCCCTGTTATGTATGAAATAGCCCGATAGCTGGGTATGTGTTTCGTGTCGAGATAATTTCCAATACCCAGGCGACTTCCCTGAAGGATAATAATGCGATCTTGCTTATTTTCAGCTTTTGATATTAGGATCGTCCCCGTACCTTTTACAACATCATCAAATTTGTACTGCCACACGAGCTCACCAGATATCGCATCTATTTTCTTTAAATGATGATCATAAGCACCCTGAATGATATAAGGATGGCCGTTTTCTTCAACTAATAAGGGCTGACCAGTCCACCCGGCACCGGCCCATTCACGCTCTCCCAACTTACGGGAAATCACCGTTTTTCCTTTCCCCAGGTAATGCTTCCAGATGACCTCCAAGGTATCCGGAGCCACATCGCCATAATAATTACGCTGCTGATCCCCTAAAAATGTGGGGATGATCAATTCATAATTCGTAGAATCAATAATGATTTCGGAATCACTAGTTTCCTTTGGTGCTTTTTGTCCCCAAACGAATGCCGGGATCAAAAAAAAGACAGATAAAATAATCTGTCTTCTTTTATTCCATATTTGTATCATTATATTTTAATCAAATGTCTGATTGGAATTAGAAGAAATTTGAATCATCCGATCGTACTCTTCTGCAGTAAAATCCTCTTTGAAATAATAAAATTGTGGATTTTGTTTTTTACCCCTTACATGTACTTCATAATGCAAATGCGGCCCGGTAGAAGATCCTGTGTTACCGACATACCCAATTACGTCCCCACGCTTCACTTTTTGTCCCTTTTTGACATTGAACTCACTCATGTGAGCATATAAGGTCTTGTAACCAAAGCCATGATCAACTTCAATACGCTTTCCATAACCCCGCCGTTCATTGGTTATTCTTGAAATAACGCCTTCAGCTGTGGCATATATTTCAGTTCCAATAGGTGCTGTGAAATCCATGCCCTCATGAAATTTTTTGGTTTTATATATCGGGTGTATGCGATACCCCCATCCGGAAGCTGTCCGTTTCAGGTCTTTATTGGCAATGGGCATTATGGCGGGTAAACAGCGTAACATCTCTTCTTTACGCTTGGCCAGATCAATCACCTCATCGAATGAAGTAGATTGAACATAGAGTTGTTTCATCATGATATCCAAGCGCCTGGAGGTATTAATCACCAACTCTGCATTATCCATACTCTCCAGGTGTTCGTAGCGATTGACCCCACCAAATCCGGCTCGGCGAATACTATTGGGAATACTATCGGCCTGAAAAATGACCCGGTATACATTTTCATCCCGCATCTCCACATCTTCCAAAACCAGCTCAAACTGATCCAGTTTTTTATTCATGACATCGTATTGCGCCAACAATTGTTGATTCTCACGCAATACACGCTTTTCCTGAGGACTCTGAATGAAATAAGGATAAAGATAGAAGACGGTTGCGCCAATTACTAGTGTAAAAATGAAATACGTCAGCAATTGGGACATATAATGTTTATAACCTTTCTCAATTTTATCGTAGCTAAGTGTTTCGGGGTTATATCGATACTTAACTTTTGACATATACTTATGATTTTAACGTTAAAGTTAGAAATTTTTATCACGAATCGCCCAAAATTAGGGAAATAATCTAACTTTGCAAGGATTTTTTTGCGACATAATCCATAGAAAATTTAAATTATCACAATATGATGACGGCATCTGAGATTAGAAAGAGTTTTTGGGAGTTTTTTCGATCGAAGCAACATCGCATCGTTCCATCTGCCCCCATGGTGGTAAAGAACGATCCGACATTAATGTTTACCAATGCAGGGATGAATCAGTTTAAAGATATCTTCCTTGGGAATAATCCGGCCACTGATCAACGCGTTTCCAATTCGCAAAAGTGTCTGCGGGTGTCGGGTAAACACAACGATTTGGAAGAAGTAGGGCACGATACCTATCATCACACCATGTTTGAGATGTTAGGCAACTGGTCGTTTGGTGATTATTTTAAAGAAGAAGCCATTAGCTGGGCCTGGGAATACCTGACCGACGTCTTGAAAATTGATAAAGACCGCCTTTATGTATCCATCTTCGAAGGCAGTGAAGAGGATAATGTAGGCCGTGATATGGATGCCTTTAACCATTGGAAAGCGCGGGTAGAAGAATCGCGCATCATCAATGGTAACAAAAAGGATAACTTCTGGGAAATGGGTGAAACGGGTCCTTGTGGCCCCTGTTCTGAAATCCATGTGGATTTACGCTCAGATGACGAGCGGGCCAAAACATCTGGTGCCTCATTAGTCAACAAGGATCATCCCGAAGTGATTGAAGTATGGAACCTGGTGTTCATTCAATATAACCGCAAAGCCAATGGCGAGTTGGTGCCGTTACCTAATAAACATGTGGATACCGGGATGGGCTTTGAACGCCTGGTTCGTGTTATTCAGAAGAAGGCATCCAACTACGATACGGATGTGTTCCAACCCATCATTCAAAAAATCTCAAAGCTTTCAGGTTTTGAATATGGAAAAAATGAAGAGGTAGACATTGCCATGCGTGTGATTGCTGATCACGTGCGCACCATCTCCTTCTCAATTACGGATGGTCAGTTACCATCGAATAATAAAGCCGGTTATGTAATTCGTCGTATTTTGCGCCGTGCTGTTCGATACAGTTATACTTTCCTGAAATCGAAAGAAGCCTTCATTTATAAACTGGTGGACACGCTCATCAGCACCATGGGAGATGCCTATCCTGAATTACAGGCACAACATGATCTGATTTCAAAAGTGATTAAGGAAGAAGAAGATTCCTTCTTACGCACCCTTGAAACAGGTATCAATCTTTTAGATAAAATTATTAAAGAGATAAAAGCCAAAGATTACAAAGTAGTGGAAGGTGCTGTGGCTTTTGAATTATATGACACCTTTGGTTTCCCGCTGGATTTGACGGAATTAATCCTCAAAGAAAATGACCTGGTGGTGAATCGCAAGGAGTTTGAAACCGAAATGAACAAACAAAAGGAGCGCGCCCGTAGTGCTTCGGCTGTTGAGACGGATGACTGGCAAGTACTGCAACAAGATGACCGGGAAGAATTCGTGGGTTATGACTATTTGGAAACCGAAGTGTTCATCACCCGTTACCGGAAAGTTAAAACCAAGAATAAAGAGCTGTTTCAATTAGTTTTTAACATTACCCCTTTCTATGCCGAAAGTGGTGGTCAGGTAGGTGATACCGGATACATCCAGCAAGGTGAAGAAAAAATAACCATCATCGATACCAGGAAAGAAAACAACCTGAGTGTCCACCTGGTTAAAAAATTACCTTCATCATTGAACGGTACTTTTAAAGCAGTCGTTGATCATTCAGCGCGTCAGATGTCGGCCAATAATCACACGGCAACTCACTTGTTACATGCCGCTTTAAGAGAAGTATTAGGCGCGCATGTGGAGCAAAAAGGATCATTGGTACACCCTGACTATCTTCGTTTTGACTTTTCACACTATCAAAAATTAACTGACGAAGAAATTGCGCAGGTCGAAACCATTGTGAACCGTAACATCCGGCGCAACATGCCTTTGGAAGAGATGCGTGATGTACCTCAGGCCAAAGCAATAGAATTAGGTGCCATGGCGCTGTTTGGTGAAAAATATGGTGATTTGGTACGAGCCATTAAGTTTGGTGAATCCGTTGAGTTGTGTGGGGGAACTCACGTGAAAGCAACCGGTGAAATCGGCTTTTTCAAATTGATTTCTGAATCTTCTATAGCAGCTGGTGTACGCCGTATTGAAGCAGTAACCGCCGATAAAGCGGAAGAATTCATTAATCAACAATTCGGCTTGATTAATGAGTTGCAGCAGATGTTTAAAAATCCGGCTAACCTGAAAAAGAACATTGAGAACCTCATGTCGGATAATGACGCCATGAACGTTCAGGTGGAGGGAATGCGGAAAAACATCATGAAAATTGAAAAGCGCAATTTCATTGATGGTGCGGAAGATGTGAATGGCATTAAAATCATTTCAGGTCGCGTGAAACCAATTTTAGCCGATGTGATGAAAGATTTAGCTTACCAAATCAAAGCTGATTCAGAAGATGTAGTGGCTGTTTTAGGCGGCGAAATTAAAGGCAAACCTCAGATTGCCATTATCATCTCAGATGACTTGGTGAAAGAACGACAACTAAATGCCGGCCAAATCGTTCGTGAAGCTGCCAAAAAGATGCAAGGCGGTGGCGGTGGTCAGCCTTTCTTTGCGACTGCAGGTGGTAAAAATCTGGATGGATTAGATGTCGCTATTTCGGAAGCGGTGGCTTTAATTAAAAACAAACTGGCAGAATAATTCAGGTGGTGACTAAGAACGACTTTCTTAGTCACCCCCTGAATATTAAACCTTGGGAAGGCACCTACTTTGGTACCCCAGGCTAAAGCCTGGGATTAACGCTTCTCTGTCACATTGGTATTATTCCTGAACACGGTACTTGCTTCTTTGGCGTATACATTCATACGTTTTCGGGCCTTTGAGTCGGGCCAGGCAGCAGCCTCCTCATACCTGGAAACAGGAAGGACATAGAATTTTTTCTTCCCATTTTCATAGGGCGTATGTACCCATGTTAATTGATAATTGGCAGCAGAGATAAAACACTCCTCACCCACCTTAGTCAATTCAACTGAAGCCATGGCTCCTCCATCACGCGGAGCTGTCCGTTGATTGGAGATGTAATTTCCCAAACTGTAAACAACCAGTTTATTTTGGGTGCTATCCTTCAGCCAATGCATGGGTTGAATTACATGGGGGTGTGAACCGATCACAATATTTACGCCTTGGTTCCATAAATACTGAGCTAATTTTTTTTGATCTTCATTAGGTGCTGTTTGGTATTCATTTCCCCAATGCAAAAAAACAATGATCTGATCAGGATGAAAGGCCTTCGCTTTGCGGATGTCCTGCGTCATCACAGCGGTATCCAAATGATTAACAATGTTGGGCTCCGTCACTCGAATACCATTGGTGCCATAGGTATAATTCAAAAGTGCTAAACGAATGCCATTGACCTCCATCTTAATGGGGTTGTTTTGCGCTCTGTCGGCGTCATTGATAAATGTGCCCGTCCGTGGGATACCTTTCTTATCTAACACTTGACACGTCCGCTCAAGGCCCTTTTGGCGCCGGTCCACACAGTGATTATTGGCTGTCACCAACACATCGACGCCAGCTTCTTGCAAGGCATCCGCCAAAATATCGGGCGAAGAAAACTGAGGATATCCTTTGTGCGGGGGACCGGCCAATGTGACTTCCAGGTTGGCAATCGCCACATCTGCTGATTTCATATCCCCTTCAATATATTTGAAGCAGCTTTTATAATCATATTCACCGGTGGCTTCATCCCGGGCACTATTAATCTGGGTATCGTGCCCCATCACATCGCCCATAAATAACAAGCGCACGGACGTTGAATCCTGAGCTGATCCATATACACCAAACACTAACATTGAAAACAACACTACGATTTTCACCATTCCATTTCTCCTTTTAAACAATATTTCCATCAACATTACCCCTCCAAAGATGATAACCTTTTTTGATTAGCCCAAAGAAACCTGCCAATACAGAAAAAGACTCCATCCGTTTGGCGCGGTCAATGGCAGCTTTGAAATGAGCTCCGCCAGGCGGGCGCAAGGTTTTGCAATGTTGCAATTAACCCAAACTGCCGGGCGGAAGGTTTTGCAGCCCTGCAATAAACCCAAACTATCGGGCGCTGCTCATTACAGACCTGCAATAAGTCCAAACCACCCGGCGCAAGCATAGGGAATTCAGTGTTACGGTCATCACATCAAAGAAAAAAAGTTTTTCTATATTTAACGCTTGAATCGTAAGGAAAGATCCCCTTAAACAGTTGATATGGATATTAAACGAACCTTCGACTTGCTCGACAGTTTAAAAGCAAACTTCGACAAGCCTGATATTTTATGTGCCAAACGTAATGGTGAATGGGTGAATTTCAGTGTGGTTGAATACATTGAAAATGCGAGAAATTTCGGCCTTGGATTAATTGCCAAGGGCTTTAAAAAAGGTGATAAAATTGCAACGGTTTCCAATAATCGGCCTGAATGGAATTTTGTAGACATGGGCATGTCGATGGTTGGTGTGGTTCATGTCCCCATCTATCCCACCATCTCTGATGAAGAATACCGATATATTCTGGAGCACTGTGATGCGAAAATGCTGATTGTGTCAGATATTTCACTGTACAAGCGCCTAAAAGTTATTTCTGAAGATATATCTGCCATCGAAGCCATTTACACATTCAACCACATCGATAATAGTGCCAACTGGAGTGAAATTGTGGCTTTAGGCGAACAAGAGAAACTTCGCTGGAAAGAGGAATGGAAGCAACGCCGTCAATCCATCTCAGAAGAAGATTTAAATTCAATTATCTATACCTCGGGTACAACGGGTATGCCCAAAGGGGTTATGCTGAGTCACAAAAACTTCATGAGTAATATGCAAGGTGCGCAGCCGCTGTTTGACTTGAAGCCCGGCGACCGCATTCTTAGTTTTTTGCCCTTATGCCATGTGTATGAACGCATGATCAATTACCTCTACCAGGCCAATGGATGCAGTATTCATTATGCTGAAAACCTGGGTACCATTGCACGTGATTTGGCCGACATTAAGGCCACAGCTTTTGTGACAGTGCCACGGGTCATTGAGCGTATCTACGATAAGCTGGTTTCTAAAGGAGAGGATCTTTCCGGCCTTCAACGGGCCATCTTTTTTTGGGCCATGCGATTAGGTGAACGTTACCGGATGACTGGTAATAACTATCCCCTCTACGCCTTTAAATTAAAAATTGCCCGCAAACTGGTTTTCTCCAAATGGCAAAAAGCATTTGGCGGCCATCTGCGGTTTGTGGTAAGTGGCGGTGCCGCCCTTCAACCTCGTTTAAGTCGTCTTTTCTTTGCCGCGGGTATCCCCTTAATGGAAGGCTACGGATTAACAGAAACAGCACCGGTGTTAGCCACAAATAATATCAACTCACCCGGAAATCTGATGATCGGCACGGTTGGCACCATCCTGCACAATGTAGAAGTAAAAATTGATGAGGATGGTGAAATAATAACCAAAGGCCCCAATGTCATGATGGGGTACTATAAAGATCCGAAAACAACAGAAGAAGTCATTGATCAGGAAGGTTGGTTTCATACCGGTGATATCGGCACCTTGGTCAAAGGTAAGTTCCTGAAAATTACCGACCGGAAAAAAGAGATGTTTAAACTCTCCAGCGGAAAATATGTGGCCCCTCAAGCCATTGAGAACCTATTAAAAGAATCCATTTTTATTGAACAAGCCATGATAGTCGGCGAAAGTGAAAAACATGCGGCTGCAGTCTTATCGCCCAATTTCGATTATCTACACATGTGGGCGCACGAAAAAAAAATTCACTTTCGTGATAATAAAGAGTTGATTCAGGATGAAAAAGTATTGGCTCAGTATCGAAAAGAGGTGATGCGCATCAATAAAAACCTGGGCAAACATGAAGAACTTAAACGGCATCGTCTGGTCTGTGATAACTGGACATCCGCTACAGGAGAACTCTCACCAACGCTTAAATTGCGTCGACGCGTGATCTACAAAAAATACGCTGACTTACTGCGTCAAATGTATGCTTATAGTGAAGGAGAGGAGAATAAGGGATCGATCAAATTTGATTAGCAGATCGTTCCTGAAATATTGATTTATAATCGAATGGACCGTTCCTTCGTTTTGTCTGGAAATGTTACACGAAGCTCCCTGAGCTAAAAAGCATAAAGTAGTTCACAAAGGATTTTAACACCATCCTTGCAGCCAGGGATGAGTTATGATCTTTGTGTGGCCTCCGAGCGACTACTATCATATAACAAGCTTTTCCTATCAACGAATTAACGCGATTTTTTTTGTCCACAGATTACATGGATTTAGGAAGAGTAATAAAATAACTTTTAAACCA
>JAEINY010000190.1 GCA_016342595.1 Marinilabiliaceae bacterium | reverse complement strand
TGGGTGATGCCCATGCAAGGACAAAATGATTTGGTTCAATTTGTTAATCCTTTTATAGGAAGTGAAGGGGCTGGACATGTTTTTGCAGGTGCATCCTTACCTTATGGAATGGTGAAACTTGGGCCTGATTGTGGAGATAAAACTTACAACACAGGGTATGCAAAAAAAGAACCGGTGCATGGTTTTAGTCATACTCATGTGAGTGGTACTGGCGGTGGTGCTAAATATGGCAATATTCTTATAATGCCTGGTATTGGAACAGAAAATATATGGCATTGTAATAGTGTCGCAACGAAAGAACAGGCCGTTCCCGGTTATTTCAAAATGGAATTGTCCGATTTTAATATAAAAGCTGAATTAACGGTGAGTCATAGTACAGGATTCCATCGTTATGTGTTTCCTGAATCGGATGAATCATTTATTATAATAGATGCAGGTAGTTTTTTGGGGGATAGTATTAAGCATGCTTATGAATCACAAATGCTTATTGGTTCTGAAATTGAAATTCTATCCAACCATCGAGTTGAAGGATATTCACGCGTACGGAATGGATGGGGACTAGGTGGCGATTATACAGTCTATTTTTCGGCGGAATTTGATACGCCCTGCACCTCTTTTGTTGTTTGTCAAGATAACAAAATAGAACCGGGAGCATCTGTTGTGGTTGACAATGGTGAAAAAGCAAAAGCCATATTTAAGTATCGAACAACAAAAAAACAAGCGATCCAGGTAAAGGTGGGCATATCATTTATTAGTAGTAAAAAAGCACGACAAAATCTTGAACGTGAAATAAAAGATTGGAATTTTAGACACGTAAAAAGTTTGGCTCGAAATAAGTGGAACGATGTACTAAATACCATTGTTATTGATGAACCTTCGGATGATTTTAAAACTATCTTCTACAGCTCTTTATACCGCACCATGTTAATGCCGACCGATCGGACAGGCGAAAATCCTAAATGGAAATCGGATGAACCTTATTATGACGATTATTATGCTATTTGGGATACTTACAGAGCTACACATCCGTTGTTGACTTTAATTCAACCCGAGCGAGAAAGAGACATGGTGCGATCATTAGTCGACATATACCGGTACGATGGTTATATGCCAGATGCCAGAAGCGGTAACCACAATGGGAGAACGCAAGGGGGGAGTAATTGTGATATGGTGGTTGCAGATGCGTTTCTGAAAGGCTTGAAAGGTGTGGATTATGAGGCCGCTTTTAATGCCATGGTGAAAAATGCAGAAATTGCTCCTGGTGGAACTGAAATGCAAGAAGGACGAGGAGGAGTAGATGATTATAACCGACTCGGTTATGTCCCGGCAGAGTTTGAACCGCTGCAGAGCACGAATCCCGGCAATACACCTAAATTATATGAGAGAGCCGGTACCAGAACCGTCGAATATGCGGCCAATGACTGGGCCATTGCTCAAATGGCAAAAGAGTTAGGACGAGAATCGGAATATATAAAATTTAAAAGACGAGCCGGAAATTGGGCCAATTTATGGAGGGGTGTTAAAAGTGACGGGTATAAGGGATTTATTTGGCCTCGAAGAGATGATGGTACCTGGGTTAATAAATTTTCACCTTTTAAAAGTGGTAGCTGGGGAAACTTCTTTTATGAAAGTAACTCCTGGGAATATTCGTTTTATGTGCCTCATGATGTAAAAGCACTGATTGATAGTTGTGGAGGTAGAGAGCTGTTTATTGATCGGTTAGATCATTTCTTTACTAAAAATTACTACAATGTAACAAATGAGCCTGGTTTTTTAACGCCTTGTCTTTATGTTTATGCAGGTCAGCCTTATAAAACTAATCAATTGGTACGAGATATAATAAGCGAAAACTATTCTTCTCTACCTGATGGGGTGCCTGGTAATGATGATGCTGGGGCTATGGCTGCATGGTTGGTATTTCATGCCATGGGATTTTTCCCAAATGCCGGACAAGATGTTTATATAATTAGTGCACCTCATTTTAAGAAGGTGGTTGTAAAACTGGATGATGGAAAAGAGTTGATTATCCGTGCAAAAGATTTATCAGAAAAGAATAGTTTCATACAGTCAGCAACGCTCAATGGTCAGAATTTAGATAGGGCATGGTTTCGGCATTTTGAAATAGCTGATGGCGGTGTTTTAGAATTTGAAATGGGAGAAAAGCCCAGTTTGTGGGGAACACAAGAGTATCCACCGTCAATGTCTGGTAAGTAGGAAATAGGATATCAGGGAACTCAATAAGTGAAAACTTTAGTTCATAATCATCATGGTAGGAAAGCGAGCTAATCCTTTTGATAATGATTAGTATACCTATTTTGATGCTGGACGCAAATATCGATGGGTAAGAAAGTAGAATCTCGCCTTTAAAGTTGCGGGGAAACCCGTATGTGCGATTCTTAGATAAGAATACAGCCATTAAAAATAATTCGAGTATCCGGGAGTAATTCAATTGCTGACAAAGGCGAACTTTTCCTTCTCATTCGATCTCTTGTCGCGGCCAAAAATAGAGCATTCAAATAAATGACGATCATCACATCTAACTAACAAGAAGTGGTTATGTCTAACCTTTAAGCGTTATCTGTCAGTCGTTAATGCGGTTCGGGAATAAATATTGACACCGGTGATTGTCAATAAAATACCAAGTAATTAGGATTGTAAGCTTTGTATCATCCATCTAATTTCGCTTGCTCAAATAGTCGAATTTCTTTTCATCAACTTAGTACTTCAATTATGCCTTTAATAAAAAATATATACCTGATATTATTTCTAATAACCCTTTGGGGGTTAGTACCACAGAAAATATGTGGACAGGCAGACATAGATCCCAAACCGTTGGTTCGGGAATGTCGGATCCAACTAGTTGATCAATCAGATAAAACACCTGTTAGCGGTGCACACATCTGTGTGGAAACAGAAAACGGTCATAAGTATTATGAAGTTTCAGATACTCAGGGAAAGGCTCTGCTTCGGCTAAATGCAGGTGAAGGTGGTGTGATTGTGATTTCATCAATAGGGTATGAAACAACCTACGTACAATGTCAGACTATAACTGACGGTGCCCTTATTCCTGTGAATACCGATGTGTTTAATATCGATCAGGTAGTTGTAACGGGTACCAATAAGCCTACCCCGGTGGACAGCTCCATCTATAAGGTGAAACTTATTACCGGGGAAAAGATCTGGCAGTCGGGATCGGTTAACCTGGGCGAACTACTGCTTACAGAAGCTAATATTCGCATTGAGAATGACCTGGTTTTAGGAACCCGGATTGAAATGTTAGGGATGAGTGGCCGTAATGTTAAAGTTATGATTGACGGTGTACCGGTGATTGGTCGTTTAGGAGGTAATATTGATCTCAGTCAAATCAACCTGGCCAACGTCAAGCAAGTGGAGGTCATAGAAGGCCCAATGTCAGTTGTATATGGTAATAATGCCCTTGCCGGTACCATCAATATCATTACCCAAAAAGATCTTTACCATTCGACATCGGTTACAGCCAATGCTTATACGGAAAGTGCAGGCCGTTATTCTGGTAATGCCGCTTTTTCCCGAAACGTAGGGAAACATTCCTTCAGTATTGATGGTGGAGCAGAGTATTTCAGTGGAGAGGATTTTGAAATTACTTCTCGGGAAATGAACTGGAAGCCCAAGAATATGCACAGGATTAACGGAGGTTACCAGTATAATCATAACGGCTGGAACATTAATGGGAAGGTTGGTTACTTTAAAGATAAACTGTTGTTTAAAGGCAATAAGAGGCAAGAGGGCAATGAGTATATTGCCACGGATAAAGACTACTGTACAGATCGCCATGATTTAAGTCTAAACGCCTCCAAAGCATGGGGACTCAATCACATCGATATGTTGGCTGCCTACAATACCTTCATCCGATCAAGTAAGACCTACACGAAATCATTCACCACTTTAGATAACACCCTGATTGATGAAGAAACTTCCCACAATATGAATCAAAAAATGTTTCGCGGGATATACAGTCGTCAAATAGGATTAGTGGCATTACAGGCTGGTGTTGATCTTAATGTTGAGTTCATGAAAGGTGAGCGCATCCCATCCAGTGGAGAGCAAATTGGCGATTATGCTGTATTCGTGAATGCCAATTTTAACATGCTTGAGTCGTTGGAAGTTCAACCGGGTTTACGTTATGCTTATAACACAGATTACAGTGCTCCGTTAGTGTATTCATTCAATGTTAAATGGAATATTTCCAATCAGTGGAACTGGCGTGCCTCCTTTGCAAGAGGATTCAGAGCTCCTGATTTGAAAGAATTATTCATGGAATTCAGAGATTCTAATCACGATATTTTTGGCAATCCGGATCTGGAAGCCGAATCGTCATATAATTATAATACATCGATTGAGTTTAGTGCCAAGCAAACCATACATGCGTGGAAATTAAATGCCATGGCCTATTACAACACTGTGACCAATATGATTGATTTGGTTCGAATGGAGAATGAAAAGGGGGATCAATATACCAACATTAACGAATATGAGTCAACCGGAGGAAGTATAGACCTGAATTATGGGTATAAATCCCTGTTTACGATTCGGGCTGGTTATGGGTTAACTGCCCGGTACAATGAATACACTAAATTAAATGGTTCAGATAAATTTAACCTCTCACATGATGTTTTTGCCGGATTAAAAATAACGGAACCCAAAACCCGTATTGTATTAAACATCGATTACAAGTATAGTGGCAAACGTCCTTACTATAAATCTGCCCTGAATGCGGAAAGTGGCGATTATTATACCGTTGAGGAAATTCAGGATGCCTATCAAACCATGAATGGATCGCTGACCTATCGTTTTCTCAAAGATAGGTTCACCATCACAGCAGGTGCAAAAAATCTATTAGATGTGACATCGGTCAATCGTCAAACAGCCTCAGGTGATGCGGTAAGTAGCGGTGCGCACAACAGTGGTAACGGCAGTACACCAATTGGGTATGGTCGATCCTATTTTATTAATCTAATCTATAAATTTAATAAATATAAATAATTGTAAAATGAAAAAGTTATTATTCTTTTTAGTTGTAGTAACCTCTCTTTGGGCTTGCGAAGAAGATGAAAAAGAAACGCCTAAAGATTATGGTATGAAGACCTTTAAAGCTGAATTGGATTACTCTTCATCCATGCCTCCAGGCGGTGGAATGCCGGTTAGTACTTATGCTACCCAAGCCTTTTTCAAGTTTGATAAAGCTGATCCAACTGTCCATATAGGGGAAAAAGGGACAGATTCATACACGGCGTATAATATGGTTAATGGTGTTGATGGCGAAGAGTATAACATCACAACCGATGTAGAAGGATGGGATATGGTATTTACAGCTTACCGTAAAAACCTAATGTCACCTGATAATCCATACATTAGAGATTTAGCAGGCGTTTTGATTAACCCCTCAGTTGTCCAAATTGCCAAAATTGAGTATACGGATAGTGAGGACCCAGAAGCAATCTCCAAAGCTTTTGCTGATTTAAAAATTGAAAACCTGAACAATCCTACTTACAACTCTGAAATCGATGTGATAGGTCACAACTGGAAAAGTGTGGATATGAACACAGGCTTTTTCACTGTTCATACAAACTTATTTTACATTATTAAACACACTAGTGGAGATGCTTACAAGCTACGATTCGTAGGATTTCAGGCTGCAAATGATAAGACAGATCGATTCATTAGTATCGAATACGCTTTAATGCAATAATCTAATTCTACAGTAAATCGGACTCCGGTTAAACCTGAAAATTACCAATCCCTGCTTCTGACAATCAGAGGCAGGGACATATTTGTTATTCTGACGAAATGAACAAACAAAAACACCAATATATCAGGATAATAAGACACATTTTAAAAACTTAGTGATGAGAAAGAAATACTTATCGGCACTCCTGTTGGGGATACTAGTTATGGTAAGTGCCTATGTAGGCTGGCATAAATGGTTGGCGCCTACCAAAGTTGGCCTGATTAATTACCCGGAGTTTATGGCTACAAAAATCGCACGCTCCACCGATAATTTATTTATTGATGTTCAGGTGTGTGACATGGAAGAAGAATCCAGGCTGGAACAATATGATATGTTGTTGGTATTTGGCATGGGGCTGAAAATAACGGCCGAGCAGGAAGCTTACATCAAGTCGGTAGGAGAAAAGGGAACTGGTATTTACTTGCAGTCACCCACCAATAAAGCTCTTGAACTTACTAACCTGGAAGATAGCACCAAAAGTATTGTCAAAGAATATATTGATAATGGTGGTAAGAAAAACTATGCCAACGTACTACGTTATATCCGAACCCATGTCGATCATAAAACGACATTTTCAGAACAAGCTGAAGCCCCTTATGAAATCCCCTTCGATGTGTTGTTTCATCTCGATGAAGAGGTCGCTTTTGAAAAAGTAACGGATTTTGAAAAATATTGTCAGGAAGAAGGAATTCACAAAGAAGGTCGTAAAAAAGTGATCCTGTTTACCAGTATTCCAGGACCATTTAATGCCAATCGAGATCACCTCAATAGTTTGATTCAGGAGCTGGAAACCAGGATAAATCTCTATCCCATTGCCGGTTTTAGAGGCCGGCTCAATTACATGAAAGAGATCAATCCCGATCTGATTGTGTACATGCCACATGGGCGTTTGTCAATGGGTGGATCGGCATCACAGATTACACAATGGCTTAAAAAACAAAACAAACCGGTTCTGTGTCCGCTCACTGTTCATCAACGCTATGAGGACTGGCTAAAGGATAAAAATGGGATGATGGGTGGACTGCTCAGTCAGAGTGTCACCATGCCCGAATTTGACGGTGGGATTGTTCCTTATGCCGTTTTTGCCCAATACGAAGATGCCAAAGGCTATCTGATTTTTAAAGCTGTACCCAATCGTTTGAAAAAGTTTGGTCAGATGGTGGATAACTATATTCAACTACAGGATCAGAAAAACGAAAATAAGAAAATTGCCATTGTGTATTTGAAAGGACCGGGCAAAAATGCTCTGGAAGCCGCCAACATGGAAGTACTTCCGTCTCTGCACAATGTATTGCTGCGTTTACAGAAGGAAGGTTATGACTTAGGTAACTTGCCGGCTGATTATGCAAGCTTTAAAAGGATAGTGATGCAAAAGGGGCCGGTGTTGGGGCCTTATGCCGAAGGTGCTTTCGACCATTATTTAAATAACGGTGATCCGGAGTTGATTAAGGTGGAAGACTATAATCAATGGTGTAAAGAAACACTACCTGCTGAACTAATTAGTGATGTAGAGAATCGTTACGGTAAAGCGCCCGGTTCTTACATGGCAGTTTATAAAGAGGAACAGGAGTTTATAGCAGTGGCACGTGTTCAGTTTGGTAACGTGGTATTGTTACCCCAGCAGTTACCGGGATTGGGCGATAATCAGTTTCAACTGGTACACGGTGCGAAAGTGGCACCACCGCATACTTACATTGCGTCTTACTTGTGGGTTCAAAAAGGATTTAAAGCCAATGCTATTTTTCATTTTGGTACACATGGTAGTCTGGAATTTACCCCCGGCAAACAAATTGCCTTATCTGACTATGACTGGACGGACCCACTCATTGGCACTACTCCTCATAACTACATTTACACCATCAGCAATGTGGGGGAGGGAATGATTGCCAAGCGCCGTAGTTACGCAGCCTTACAAACCTATTTAACGCCGCCGTTCATTGCTGCTCAGGCGATGGAATCGAAACAGGTTCTGCAGCAAAAAATGAACCTTTACACACAAGCCAAAGGCGCTTTAAAAAGAGAATATGCTTTATCGGTGAAGGAGATAATTATAGAACAAGGCATGCATGCCGAGCTGGGACTGGATGATAATCGTGCGGAGCCCTATTCGGATGAAGAAATGACGCGTATTCTTAATTACCTGGCGGAGTTATCGCATGAGAAAGTAACAGGTGGGTTGTATACCATGGGTGTCCCGTACACAGCCGAAAAACTGGATGAAACCATCCTGTTGATGCATACCGATGAGCTGGCCTATCACATGGCAGAAGTAGATGTGCAGAATGAGAAAGTGACACGTGAGCAATTGCGAAACAAGGCGTTCTTCAGAAAACACTATACCAATCCGGCCAGGAAATACGTGGCTGAGATCATTAAAAGCAACCAAACAGAGCCTCAGCTTAAGCGCATTATAGCTTCTGCAGATTACAAGCGTGCAAATGCCTGGAAGACATCCAAGGATAAAGCGGCCAAAGAAGCCCGGGCACGTCGGATGGCTACCATGAAGGCTGGTGATTCGGATAGAGGAAAAAAGGGTAAGAAAGATACACATGGTCAATTAGGTGCAATCGCCAAACAAGAGCCTGGCGACCCTAAGGAGGAGGCATTCGCAATAGCAGTATTGAAAGTTGAGAAAACACTGCTTTCGGTGCTAATAAAAAAGAAGGAACTGGACAATAGTCCTGAACAGGAATTGCAAGCTATTTTAAATACCATGAAAGGTGGATATACAGCACCATCACCAGGTGGTGATCCGGTTGCTAATCCGGAAAGTATTCCAACAGGCCGAAACCTATTTTCAGTGAACGCGGAACAAACACCAAGTAAAGAAGCCTGGAAAGTGGCCAAAAAACTGGGTGATGATCTGTTGGCTGATTACCGGAGTAAACATGGTAAGTATCCGGAGAAAATCAGCTTCACCCTTTGGGCCGGAAGTTTCATTGAGTCGGAAGGAACCACCATTGCGCAGATTTTATACATGCTCGGAATCCAACCGGTTTGGACCCCACGTGGTAAAGTAAATGATATCCGCGTGATGAGTGAAGAGGAACTAGGCCGTCCACGTATTGATGTAGTGGTGCAAACATCTGGTCAATTGCGAGATTTAGCAGCTTCCCGTTTACTAATCATCAACCGGGCTTTAGCTATGGCAGCAGATGCAGGGCAAGCCGGGCAGGAGAATTATGTGAGTAAAGGTATTGAAGATGCTGAGAAACTCCTGATTGCGAAAGGATTCTCACCCAAAGAAGCCAGAGCCTTGGCGGTTCAACGTGTGTTTGGTGGGGTGAACGGTACCTACGGAACAGCCATCATGGGTATGGTGGAAAACAGCGATCGCTGGGATAGCACGAAAACTGTAGCTCAAACCTACATCAACAATATGGGAGCTGTGTATGGCAGTGACGAAGAATGGGGTGAATTTAACAAAGGTGTTTTTGAAGCAGCCTTGCTTAATACCGAAGCGGTAGTACAGCCCCGTCAGAGTAATACCTGGGGGGCTTTGAGTCTGGACCATGTGTATGAGTTTATGGGGGGCTTGAACCTGGCTGTGAAAGAAGTAACGGGTAATGATGCCGAGGCCTACTTCAACGACTTCCGAAATTCATCCAATCCCCGTATTCAAGGGCTGAAAGAAGCCATAGGCGTGGAAAGTCGTACCACCTTGCTCAACGAACGCTACATCAAAGAATACATGAAAGGTGGCGCTTCATCAGCAGCTTCTTTTGCCGAGACGTTTAGAAACACTTTCGGGTGGAATGTGATGAAACCGTCGGTGATTGAAGAGCGCTTGTGGAATGACCTGTACGATGTGTATGTGGAAGATAAGCTGAATCTTCAGGTACAGGATTTCTTTGAAAAGGAAAATCCTTATGCTTTTCAGGAAATGACAGCTGTCATGTTAGAAACGGTACGAAAAGGGTACTGGAACGCTTCGCCGGAACAAGTCAAAGCAATGACTGAGTTGCACGCAGAACTGGTTGAGAAGTATGAAGCAGGCTGTAGTGGTTTTGTCTGTGACAATGCCAAATTAAGGGCATTTATTAGCAAAAACCTTCCGGCAGAGATGGAGCAGGCTTACACTAAAGAGATTGATAACATGCGGGAAGCACCAGCTGAGAGTACACAAGATAATGTAGTGCTGAAGAAAGATGAGAAAGAGAATCCGCAGCAGGAAGTCGATTTAACCATGCAATTTGATTTAAAAACCGTTGGTGGAATATCCGTAGTGGTGTTACTTCTGATCATCTTATTTATACGTCGAAAAAGGAATAATTCACAGGTTGAGTAATAACAGGGACGGTTCTTTATTAGCTTTTAAGTTATAAAGATCCGTTAATTTTTGGTGCAACAAGAGCATCCACGGACAATTAATGGAAGGTGTTAATCGAACTGAATTATTGGAATAATACCAATACTTAATTGTAAAACACAAACAAAAGATATGCAGACACTGGTCATTGTATTGTTTATTCTTACCATCCTTTCCTTCGCCATTCAACTGCAATTGTTTAAAAATCGCTGGTTGATGTGGGGATGGTTAGTCATAGTGGCTTTGTTTACCTATTCAATCCATTATTGGACCATTGAACAAAGCTACACCAAATTCAGGGCGGCACTAACCGATTCATCGTTGATGACCGACTTCGCTGTACTGCAAGTGGTGGAAGCGCTGGCGGGTATTCTGTTGAGTATTTTCTTAATTCGGTCACACTACAACGAACCGGTCGGGAAGTTTTTTAGGTACGCCCTTTTTCTGCCGGGAATCATCTTGTTTCCTGCTCTTTTTTACCTGGAGAGTATGCTCTTTTTGCAGGTGCATGGAATGGACTTCCGGATGATGGCTGTGGCAATGGCCCTGGTGGTTCCAATCGTATTGTTTGCAGGAAAAAAGGTGTTTTCCATCTTAATCCCTGAATTTGATTTACAACTGGAGATGAAATTTATGGTGCACATTCTGCAATTAATTGGCGCTATCATCTTGTCGGTTGTTATGCTACGCTTACCGGTTCCCAAGGTATCAGACAGTTCTGTTTCAACCATGCCAATGGTGGCCATGCTACTTACGGTACTGATGGGATCAGTGATGGGGATGTTGTGGTACAGGGTAAAAATGAAAAGAATAAAAAAGCGTATAACCAATAATTAGTTATTAAAAAATGGACGAAATAACCAAAGTATTATACTGGATTTCCACCGGATTACTTATCCCGGTCATTGTGTTGTTGCTATTGTTCTTCGGAAGGACATTAATTTTAATTGGTACTTTTTATAGCATGTACATTCAGAAGTTGAAATTCAACAAACAGATGAAGGCTGTATTTGATCAGCTTACAAAAGAGAATGTGCGTTGTTCACTCGAGGGGACTAAAGAATCAGATAAATTGGTTAGCTCCATTTATCTGAGAAAGCTATTAAAAGTCATTCCGGATAGCGTTCATTATGATAAAACATTAAATGACTTTGAAATTATGTGTCAGAAAGAACTGGCTGGTAGTCAAACGTTGGCTAAACTAGGACCGATATTGGGCCTGATGGGTACCTTGATTCCAATGGGTCCGGCACTGGTAGGGTTGGCATCAGGTGATATCGGGTCGATGGCCTCTAACATGCAAGTGGCCTTTGCCACCACAGTTATCGGCCTATTGATTGGTGCAGTTGGATTTATCGTGCTTCAGATTAAGCGTCGATGGTTTGCTGCTGATATTAATAATCTGGAATTTGTTGCTGAACTGCTTCAACAAAATGATAAAATGAGTCAGAAGGCTGAAGTCAGAAGGCAGCAGGCCGAAGTGAGAGAAGAAATTAAGAATTAACATGGCTATCCACAGCCAGAAGCTTAAGTAATATGCGACGCTCAAAACGATTTTTAGCCGAAGAAGATATTGACCCAATGGCCACTGTTTCCAACTTGTTTGATGTGGCTATGGTATTTGCCCTGGCGCTGATGGTAGCATTGGTGGCCCGATATAAAATGACTGAGATGTTTTCGAAAGAGGACTTTACCATGGTAAAGAATCCCGGGCAAGAAAATATGGAGATCATTACCAAAAAGGGGGAAAAGATAGATACTTATAAAGCATCCAATGAAACCACCTCATCCGGGAATAAAGGAAAACGAGTTGGGGTGGCTTACCAGTTAGAAAGTGGGGAAGTTATATACATCCCGGAGTAAGACATCAATAGCCACGGGTGAAACCCGTGGTTAATCAGGAACTCCGGAGGAGTTCAACCCTTAATTATGATAGAGCCTTTGTTTAGAAGAGAAGCACAATAGCTATTAGCGCTGATATTTTGTAATATGCAAAACTAAAAACTAAATTTTGCCTTTAACCAGTATTCAGAATTATTGGTATACATACCAAACATACCTTTGTCTCCATCAAACCAATCATAGCCAACAAACAGATGAATCTGGTCGGTAAGGGCATAATCGGCATAGGTACGGTTAAAAAGGCCTTGGTTGGATACATCGAAATAGCAAAATGTAGATAGTGTTAAGGTGTTGCGCAAGAGTTTTTTGGTAATTCCTAATGTAGATAACACGGTATTCTTTTTACTGGCAATTTCATCAGCATAATCCGGGATCAGTTTGTGAGAATATTGTGCAGTAATGGTCCAGTCCTTGCACGGGTACCAATCGGTTCCTAACAGGAAGTAGGCATCCCACGACGATTCTACTACCAGCTTTTTCAACCCCATAAACGTTGTGCCCACAATAGCACTAAATAAGAGAATGATAAGCCAGCGATATGTGATTATTCCTCGTGCACGTCTTTCAAACCAATTGTTTATCAGTTGTATTTTCATAGTATAATATTTAATCTTCGATTCTCTTTTTAGGGTTCATTAATAAACAATGTCCGTCTTTGTTCAAGATTTATTTTATCTGATTTATAACAAATTGTTAGATAGTAGGTGCAAATCAAAATAAGACAAGAAGAGT
>JAEINY010000189.1 GCA_016342595.1 Marinilabiliaceae bacterium | reverse complement strand
TTCGTAATTTATAATTAACACATGTCATATTGTGTACATAAATATTGCAAAAACCTTTTTAGACTAGACTCTTTATTCTTTTGAATATCATGTTTATTCTTCCAAACATTTCAATATCAGATCCGCATACCCCAACACTGTTCTCCTTCTCCATAAAATCAAATTGTGTTTGAATTCGATGTGGGTAGGCGATATCATCGCTATCCATAACACAAATGTATTTTCCTTTGGCCATGGACATACCAATATTTCTGGTCTTATAATTTCCTTGATTGATTTTATAATGGCGAGTTACTATCCGCTTATCCTTAAAAGAATTAATAACGCTGGCACTGTGATCAGTAGATCCGTCATTTATGATAATCAACTCAAAATCATCAAAGGTTTGCTCTAAAATACTTTGAATAGATTCTTCAAGAAACTCAGCCCCATTATAAACTGGCATGACAACTGAAACTGCAGGTAAAGGCATATTTTTTATTTTTTAATTTTCCATGTTTTTACATGATTTTGTAATTCTGTTTGATGCATTTTACAAGTATTGATCAATAACCGTCGGCTTCTAATTTCACTTTCCTTAGAGAAAAACCAACTGTTTTCATGTATTGGATGAAAAAGATGAAAGAGTGCACCTTTAACACGTTGCACCTTATACCCTAATATTTCCATACGCTTGACTCGTTCAATATCTTCTGAGCCCCAACCATAAAAACTTTCATTTTCCATTCCTGCCTCAATATATTTATCGCGGTTAATCAAAAAAGCCCCACCTACAGAGAAGCTGCCAGCTGGCATCCGAAATTTTGATTTATTCTTTTCTAAATCATTTACATCCAACCTTTTCTTATAAATATTTGTAAATAATCGTGGCATTTTATAAAAATGACCATCATAAGGAAAAGCCATGTCCGCTTTACCTTGCTGAAGTACTTGAACCGCTTTATTAATCTGATCTGGAGCAACCAGAACATCAGCATCCCAAATGGCCACATAGCAGGTTTGACATCGTAACGTCATCTGGTTAAGATATTTCGTTCGATGAAATACTGGCTCATGATCTTCAATGAATATTTTTTCTGTGATACATGAATGAAAAACCTTCTCATTCGTATCTGCTTCAAGAAGAATAATATTTGTGTCAAAAAACTCATTTAGAAATTCCAATACCAAGTGGAGATTCTCCATCCGTTCACCAGAATCAATACGAACTGGTATTAAAAATGAAACATCTTTCAATTCTATTTTTTTCATATAGGTTTATATTTATTGACTATAATGAACTCGCCTGATCTCATCAACTACGTATACTCCCAGCTCGTTTCAAATCTCAAACTCTATCACAAGTAACCAATACTTATTTTTGCCTGTAATATCTAGTCTGTTTATAAGGATGTCTTTTCAACACTGGTACTTTTATCAAAGGTGGCCTTTTTCTTTTGCCAAAAGTTTAAAACCACTTCGTTAGCCGTAAAAAGATTTAGAAAAGTCATATCAATTCTTAAATCAGAAGCTTCTGGAACTTCAAATGGCATATGAATGCCGGTAAACAATTCAATTTCTCCTTTCAAAGCTTTTTTATACAATCCTTTGTTATCTCTCCGGATACAAGTACCTAGTGAAGTATCAACAAAAATCTCGACATATCGCTCTGAACCAATTATAGTTTTAACCAAATCTCTAATTTCCCGGGTAGGTGAAATAAAAGAGGCCACTACATAAATTCCTGATCTTAGCATTATTTTTGCCACTTCTGCTGCACGACGATTGTTTTCAATTCTTGACTCTAAAGTGAAATCAAGATTACTGTTTAAACCTTCACGCAATTGATCACCATCTAAAAATACCACCGGAATACCAAGTGCCTTGATGGTTTTAACTAATTCCTTGGCCAATGTTGTTTTTCCGGAACCAGACAAGCCTGTAAACCAACAGCAAAATGCATTATTTGCTCCCATTTCTTTTGAAATAATAATTGTTTAATAACTGTGTTTTTTACCTAAAACCAATTCCAGATTACATTCGTCATAATTTGCTCCAAGGAAATCAAATAATTCTTTCAGTCTTGAATTTTTACTCAATACATCCTCATAACAGATATGAAAAGTATTTGAAGGGGACTTTTTCATATAATCAAAAAAGTTGGCTTCGGTAGCATTTAACACATTATGTACTTCATCTTGTTGCATTTCGGCCCACCACTTGCTTCTGGCCACATCTGTATGTGAGCGGGTATTAAAAACAAATGCAACCTTTGGAAACACTTTTTGCAAAAAGTCTAAAAATTGCTCAAAATCATCATGTATAGCTAAGGTGGTGTATCTTATCTCCTTAAAACCGTAACACTTAATTGCATTGTCATGTACTTTGTCGGCCATTAATAACGAATAAAGCAAATTCTTACTTTGAGAAAGGAACAAGCGCTCATTTAACAAATGACTCCCATACCAGGGATTTTCCGGTTCAGGAGAATTTCGGAGAGTAGCATTATTTATAGCTTGCCAGGTCTTAAATAAATGATAGCAAAAATTATTGTTTTCACCTCTTACTAAACAACCATCAATTGAGTTTAATATCCCTTGCAATAAAGTTGAACCACTTCTGCCATAGGTGATAATTAATACTGAATTAAAATTCATTCAATTATAAAATAAGTTAAATTTATTTGTTACTTACTCACTTTTTTGAAAAAAATAAGTCATTGAAGCCTTTTCAATGGGATGCCATTGATGAAATAATCCCTGACATTTTTCCCTAACAAGCGTTTTTTTTGTTGCTATTTTTTCCATAAACTCAATATCTTCTTTCCCCCAGGAAAAATATTCGGGAACTTTTGTCTGTTCCCATGCATCTTTCAATATAAACGCGTTACCTGTTCCGGTGGTGCGCCACCATCCACTTACATGTGTATGATCACGATATGAAAAGCAAATTGGAAAAAATACTTTCCCTTTTATTAAATACCACATCCCTTTTATTAAAACTCTAAAATCAATGATCATATCAGCGTCAAGGAAAAACAAATATTCTCCTGTAGCATTCTCTGCAGCAATATTCAACGACCTTCCTTTACTAAACTTTTCTTCTCCTAAAGAAATAATCTTATGTGGAATATTTTCAATTTTATCATAAATCCATTCATTTAAAGGGTAATCGGTAGAATTATAATCAGCTATCACTATCTCTATTTCTATATCCAGGTTCTTAACAGCTTTTACAATGGAATCAATGCAGTTCTGGAAAATAGGAAGAACTTTGCCATCCTTGGTTTTAACTGAGGATCGGTTTTTATGACTTATACATATGGATAACATTTTGTAATATTTTATAGGCTACTATCAAAAAATGCCTTTAGTGGGTTAAAGAATCTACTAATTAATCTCATATCCTTTGTAATAATTTCAGCTGTTCCATCCATTTCCTGAATGAATTTCAACTGTTCACTATAACTGGAAGTCATACCGTTGGTTAATGCAATTTCTGCAACATAGCCTTCTTTATCAGGCACCATCGAAATGGCTGTTATTTCACCCTTCAGCATACCGAATTCCATATATGGAAATCCGAATAATTTTATATTAACCTTTTGTCCTTTTTCCACTTTTCCAAAACTACCTGGTGGAATTATGGTTTTGGCAATAATTTTAGTTTCATCGGATGGTACAACAGTTGCCAATCGCTCTCCTGTTTTCACCACCTGGTTGGAGCTCCAGTAACCTGTCAGGGTTATTTTACCATTAATGGGTGAAATAATGACATATCGATCTTTCCAATGGTTGATCGACGAAACAAGTAGTTGTAAACTTTCATCCAAAGCCAGTCGAAATTGATTGATTTCATTATCGAGTTGTAATTCTGTTTCAATTCTGGTCTCTTTCAGCCTTAAAATACCGGCCTCTGTACTTTTTACTGATGCTTCTGAACCTATGTAGCTCACATTTTTTTGTATAAAAGCCTGCTTTGAACGTTCAAAATCTGCTTTTGCAATCAGATTGTCTCCCATTCCAAATAACACTGAATCTCTTTGGAAACTTTTTCGTGATAACTCCAGATCTTCCTCACTTAATAGAAGTTGCTGTTTCTGCTTGGCTAACAATTCGTTTTGCTTGTTAATTTGCTGTTCTAATAACTTAACCTTTAATGGTAAACGATTTTGGTTCAAATAGTGCCTGAATTGTTTCCAGTTTTTTTGAAACATCACAAATTGCTGTTGAACTTCCCCCAACGTGTATGAGCCCAAGTCTTTTTTATTAAGAACAAGTTGATCCCAACCGAATTTTTCACTTATGAGTTTTAGCTTTTTCTCCAAAAGAAACACATTCTGATAATCTGCCGTATTTTTGATCACGGCAATAACCTGTCCTTCCTCAACCTCTTGCTCATCTTCAACTAACATACAGTCAATCTGTCCTCCTGATTTAAGATCAAGTGGAGCAGGGGTATTATAAGTAGTTATTTTTAAGGGTGCCGAAACCATTTCGGGGTACTTAAAAAAATAACTCCCTATTAAAAGTGTAAAAACAAGTATAAAGATCAAGGTTAACCCACACCGGATAATCCATCCGGGTATCTGGCCCATGATCTCCTGTACCTCTTCACTGTGTATTTCTGTATTATTTATTTCAGGCATAAATTATTTTTTGTCTACTAACTGACGCGAATTAGCACGAATTATTTGATGACATATCGGCAAAATCACCATGAAAATCTGCGTCTGCCATTCTTTTTTGCGGCGTAAATCATATAAAATATGAGTTTCTGTTTCTACCCACCCAATTCCAACTGATCCTTCACCAAACTGAAATAAGCTCCCTTTTTCTCCACCAATTGCCTGTGGTTACCAACTTCAACTATCTCTCCTTTATCTAAAACCACTATCTGATCGGCTTTTTTAACTGTACTAAGGCGGTGAGCCACTACAACAACAGTACGACCTTCAAAAAACTGGTCAAGGTTCTCCATAATTACCCTTTCATTTTTAGCATCCAGTGCATTAGTAGCTTCATCAAAAAAGAGGTAGTGCGGATCTTTATAAACAGAGCGGGCAATGAGAATCCGTTGCTTCTGACCAGTACTTAACCCATGCCCATCGCTACCAATTTTAGTTTCATATCCCAAAGGCAATCCTTCAATAAACTCCTTAATATTGGCTGTCCTGACTGCTTTACTAATTTTCTCAGCATCCGGGTATTCATCCATCACACCAATGTTATTGGAAATACTATCGGAAAAGACAAATCCTTCCTGCATCACCACACCGCATTTTTTCCGCCATTCGCGCGGACTGTATTGTTGGAGGCGGGTTTCATTTAATGATATCTCCCCTTTTGTTGGCTCGTAAAAACCCAGTAGCAGTTTTACCAATGTAGTCTTCCCGCTTCCACTGGTACCTACAATAGCAGTTACTTTATTGGCCGGGATGGTCAGGTTAATATTTTTCAACACTTTTTCTGAATGAGGCCCTTCATATTGAAACATCAGGCTCCTGATGGTAATATCTTTTGAAGCAGGTATTAACCTAATTTTATTATCCTCAAGATCTTCTTCATCCTCTTTATCGTGTATCTCGCCCAAACGTTCCAGGCTTATTTTAGCATCCTGAGCTGCCTGGACAAAACCAATAAATTGCTGAATGGGTGCATTCAATTGGCCAATGATGTACTGTACCGCCATCATCATCCCCAGTGTCATATCACCTGTTATAACCGCTTTGGCAGAAAGAAAAGAGATCATCACGTTTTTGGTCTGGTTGATAAAAGTAGCACCTATCTGTTGGTTTTGATTCAGCGCCATACCTTTCAGGCTAATCTTAAACAACCGGGCCTGTATGCGCTCCCATTCCCATCTTTTCTGCTTCTCACAGGCATTCAGCTTAATCTCCTGCATACCCGATACCAACTGTACCATATTACTCTGATTGGCGGCCCCCTGTTGAAAACTTTTATAATCCAGGTCGCGTCTTTTTTTCAGAAACAAGAGCACCCAACCAATGTACATGGCACTGCCAACAAAGAAAACACCCAGAATACCCGGATGATAAGTGGCCATAATAGCCGCATAAACAACCAGGGAGACAAAGGCAAAGATGATATTGATCAACGAACCGGTCAGGAAAGACTGGATGCGTTTATGATCACCAATACGTTGCATGATATCCCCGATCAACTTTACGTCGAAAAAGGAGATGGGTAGTTTCATCAGCTTAATCAGGAAATCGGATATAAGGGATATACTTATCCGGGTAGTAACATGCAGCATTAGCCAACTGCGGATAAAACCATTGGCGGTTTGCCCAAAGGTTAACACCATTTGTGCCACTAGCACCATCACCACAAAAGCCAGGTCGCTGTTACTAATACCATAATCAACTATTGATTGGGTCAAAAACGGAAAAATGAGGCTGATGATACTACCTGTGAGCATCCCCAGCATCAATTGTAAAATGTATTTACGGTAAGGCCGCAGATAACCCAGTAAATACATAAACTTCAATTTTCCTTTCTGCTCATCTTCCTGGTTGTAAAACACCGGTGTGGGTTCCAGTAACAGGGCAGTTCCTTCCTTTTCACCTGTCTTTTTAGTGCTTAACCAGCATTTCAAAAACTCCTCTTTTGTGTATGTCAATAATCCCTTGGCGGGATCGGCCACATGAACAACCACTTTTTCTCCATTCATCCGGAACCTTGATAGGGTAGTTTTTTTTATGTCATACACTACTACAAAGTGGGTTTGGTTCCAATGCACAATGCAGGGGAGTGGTACTTCATCCTGCAATTGCTCCCAGGTTAAGCGATAACCTTTGGTTCTAAAACCTATATGCTCAGCCGCATCACTGATACCCAGCATGGATACCCCACTGCGGGTTATGTATGCCCTGCTGCGTAAATATTGAAGACTATAAGTCTTGCCATAGTATTTAGCTATCATTCGTAAACAACTGGGGCCACAATCCATGGCATCTAATTGTTTATAATAAGTAAACTTTATCATTTGTATTATATACAATTTCAAAGAAAAGGATATTGAATGCTAATAAATTTTTATAGGTTTCGACAAGTATGATTCTTAATGAAAAAACACTTATTTAAATCGATAATACTTACTCCTGCCATATTGAGATAGCCTCTTCACTATTATTTTTTAATCGCCAATTTTCTATAAAGAGCAAAACTTACCCAAGATTTATTTCTAGAATTACATACTATTAGAAGTTACGTTATATTTGGTCTTGTATTGTATCTTATTGATATGGAACAAAAAAAGCTCTCTTAGTTGGCCAATCAAGAATAACTTTGTGGTACCGTTTTAAAAATGCTGTACCTAATAACCCTGAAATATTAGATGAACAATAATGACAATAAAAAATAGGTGTATTTTCATATATAACATTAGGCTCTTTCGGTAGTGATATTTTGCAATAGCTATTTTGACGTTTTGTGTCATTAATGGTATTATAAAAATCTTTATATGAGGTTATATCTTGAATTACAGCACTATCATTCGAAATAAGAGCAACCTCATAACCACACCCAGTATCTATCATTAAGTCTATTTCTCTTACTTCATTATTTATTTGAACATTCCAGTTAACACTTGGTGATGGGGGTAAATATTTAGAAAAGCCTTTATCTGTTTTTTTATTTAATGCGACTAGAGGGTTTACTTCATAACTTAAAGGATGGAGTCTTGTTGAATCTAATTTTCCAACGTATATCTTTCGCGCAAGAAAGTCAATTTCTACACAATTATTCACAAGCAAATCACTTGCTGCTAATAATCCATGAATAGGATAATTCATTTTCTTTATAATTGATCCTAAATTAACTATAGTCCAATTTTTGCAATTATAAAGCTCAAAATCTGTAGTATAACCAGTAATAAGCCCTGAGATGACACTTAATTGCATTTTATTTTCAGGTATTAAATTCATTTTATTTGCAATTTGTGTGTCTAATAGCGACAAATTGGATCCAGTATCAAATATTAAATTTAACGTGTCAAATTCTGTGTTTGCCTCAATAATTATATAGTTTTCTTGTAGCTTAAAATCAAATGACAAACTCACTTGTCCATACCCTAACCAAAAACAAAGCGCACAACTTACTAGGCAATATATTTTTTTCATTTATTTAATATATTTTTTGAGTACACATAACCATATAAATATACAATTATGTGTACAAGATGAATTCTTGGTTATGTGTAATTACTATGTATAATGGACATAATTACAGTCAATACTATATCCTGCAGAAGTCCAAAAATCAGCCCATGCATTTATTAGATCCATTGAGTCACAATACGTTTGACTTCCGGCCTTATTTACCTTACAACATGCTCCCCCTTCATAACTTCCACCTCTCAAATTCAGCAACTCTTCATTTTTCATCACCTTCTCCGGTGAAATTTTTAATTTACCTAGCTTTTTCATTCTCTTTAATTTTTTAATGATTATCAATTCAGTTTTAACTGGTCTATACTTTCATAGTCTGGGAAAAATCATTCCCATCTAATTATCTCATATTTTTGTCACATCACCTCCTTTCTCCCGATAATATAGGGTTTAATGGTGTAGGCAGGTAGCAGCTAGCTGGAAACGGAATAGGCTTCCTGCATTTTTAATTGATCTGCACATTTAATAATCTCTTTTGTGTAATAAGGGATATCATTTATTTCGTATTGGGTTGGATAGCTCATGCCGTTCACATAAATAGTTGGCGTCCCGCTTATCTTATATTTGGAAAATACTTTTCCGTTATTTTCTGCAACTTTATGAGCCACTTGGAGCGGTTCCGACATTACCTGTTGTTCATATAGAAAAGAACGATCGTTTTTGGGTAGGGAATACCATTGAGCGAGAAACTCCACTACAGCATCAGGGCCCTTATCGGCTTGCAAGTAATAAATATAATTGATGACTATTCGTGTTTGTTCGTCATTGTACACTGAAAACAACACATTAGCTTTTATGTCAATATTCTCTCCCAAAACAGCTTTTAACTTTTTAAAAGTATCAGCACATGGACTACAATACAAGCTGAAGAATGCCGTAATCGTCACAGGTGCATCACTTTTTCCAAGTACAAGCCCCTCTTCCTCTTTTGAAAAATGATTTATTCCTCCTTGTTTTAAAAGAAATCGGAACAGCTTTGGATTACGTTTTAACTGCAGGTGAGCATAATGCAACTGAATTTTTTCATTGTTTTTTTGCCTATTCAATTTATAAAATGTCCATATTATTCCTGACAATCCAATTGATAATACTAGCTCAAACAAATCAGCCATATTAAATGAGACAGTTTTAACAAATGGAAAAAGAATAATACTTTCTGCTATTAAAACAACCTGTACAACTAAACAGAAAGGACACCATTTTTTTAACTTAATCCATTGGTAATAAATCGAAAAAACAGAATAAGGCAGCACTAAAAGCGCCAATATCCCTGGCACACATAAAGAATCATAGCTATTAACACCTGCCAGGTATATAAAGGTGCCGGCAAAATAGACCAAACCTGTATCAGCCCAGTTAATCCATCCAAAAAATACAGAAGCTTTTGATGATAGTACAGTATCACAATTCGTTTTAGAACTGAGACTGCATATCTTATCTACCAAAGGCGTATTTATTTTAAACTCATGCAATACCAACATCACGGCCGCCAGGAGCCCAATTAATTTGATAATAACTATAAAACCTCTGGTTTTTAAAAAAAAAAACGATACAGAAGCTGACTCTTTGAAAAGAGCATAAAAAACAAGAATGAAAAAAGATGTTATTATGGATGGCAAAAGGGCGCTTTCTAAAATCTCATTTTGCCGTATATGTTTATCGTTTTCTTCACTGATCTTCTGACCTGATTCAATTAAAATAACTGCTCCGGTCATTCTATCTGAAAATATGTTTAAATTTTCCTTAATTATTATCCCTTTTTGAGTCTGATAAAAGACTTTGTCATTTATTATCTTCTTTACAAATGCTAACTGTCCTCCCTGGTGTTTCAAATGAGCAATAAAAGAATCCTCAATCTGCTTTATTTCATCCTTTCCCAATCGTATGACATAGTGTACAATTTTCAATCTATTCAATAGATCTCCCACACTTTTCAATGTTGGATAGTAGGGGTGTGCCAATAAGTATTCTTCCACCAAATCATTTGACACCTTTATCTTACAGGCTTTCATGACTTGTCTCAGCACAAAAACTGTATTATCTTCTTTTTTCATTTTGGATTTAATTGGTTACAATAGAAATATATTCATCTACCATTCTTTGGGCAGTAAACTTTGAATTAGCTTTTACTTGTGCCAGCCTTTTCATTTCTTCGCGAAGCTCTTTATTGGTTAATAATTGGACCATCTTATCAGTTAATTGATTTACATCGGGCTGATTACAATAAATGCCATTTAAATTGGGCAACATATCTACTAACAAGCCTTCTTTTTCATGAGTGAAAATCTCTCTCAATCCTCCTACTTTAGAAGCAATTACCGGAAGTCCACTGTGGAGCATTTCAAGTGCTACATAACTACATTCTTCTTGCAAAGATGGGATAATCCCTAAAGAGGCCTCCTGATAAAGCTGAACTAAATCATGAAAGGGAAGAAATCCAAGTGTACTGATTTGAGAGGAGAAACTTCGAGAATATTCAATAATTTCATTATAATTTCCATCACCAGCTAATACCAGTTGACAACCAGGCAACTTATCAAGTAATCTACTAAATGCTTCCAGTAGAAACTTCAATCCTTTACCTCCATCCAGCCTTCCAGCATATAGTACTATTTTATCGTCATTTCTTATTCCATATTTTTGGCGGATGCATTCATTTTCTTTAGTAGGCTTAAAAAGAAATGGATCAATCCCATTATATATGCTAACAACCTTATTTGGAGGAGCAAGTCGACAAATTAGATTTTCTCTTCCATTTTTTGTAACTGAAACTAACGCATCTGCCTTTTTAAAAACCTCTACATCAAGACCATCTAACTCTTTAGTGTTATTGTCAATTTTTGGTAAGATATGTTGAGTAAAAATAAGCTTGCATTCAAGTAAACTTGCCAGTTCATGTCCAATAAATATCTGATAAGAAAAGTTAATGTGAATTACATTATTTCTAGCACCTGGAATATAACTTTGTATCGCACGGGCTATATTTCGTCCAATTTTTATCTGATTGTCTTTTGAATCTAACCCATTCTTTTTTCCAATTTGTCGGATATTAATAACAGTAATTCCATCCTTCTCCTCAACCTTTATCACTGGCGACTTATTACAGCCGATCTTTAGAATCGTAACTTGACAATCAGCCCTTTTTGATAATTCGAAGGAAAAATGCCTTGCAAATGAGCCAACCCCATAATCAGCTCCCCTTTCTTCACTCTGGATTATTATCCAATTCAGGTTATTCATGAGATCTGATGTATTAGGTTAAAATATAAATGCCTGCAAAACCTTCTAATAGTCCAAATACATATTCTTCCTTGGCTAAAATTGAAGACTCATCTTGACATAAAAGTTGTTCAATGCGGGCTTCTTGATCTATGAATGAGCTCAAAAGGCACAATATGCGATTAAAAACATCTTCATTTGTCATTTCACATAACTGTTTACACAGGCTATAAACTCCTGCTAATCCATTTTTAACTTTTAAAGGTAAATTGACAAACTCTTCTTCTAATGAGTCATAATTAATCCCATTAATCAGGTAAGTATATACACTCTCAAACTCTACTTTTTTTGTACATTGAACATTAGTACTTTTTAACTTTGTCAATCCTAATAGTAACAATAGCTTATTCGCCTCAACCATTGTCACAACTTTCTTAATTGATAATGGCTTTAGTAAATCGGTAATTAACCTCTCAACTTTACTGTTAAATATATCCTTCTCTTGTAGTTCTGTTAAAAGCCAAAGCAAAACGGAATAATCCGATGTAATGTCAAAACCACCGATTTGAAGTTGACAATTTTCTTGCCCCTCTATAGACTTATTACTATTCTTAGATGAATTACTCACCCAATCTAACAGTTCCTCTATTACTTCATAGGTTAACCAGGATTCTAAAACATCAACCAATTGAATAAGCCCCTGCTTATTTATCAAGGTTTGTAGTTTCTCATCACTGGATTGGGTATTTTGAATTCGCTTCAGAAAGTAAAATCCAATACCACACAATCCATTTAGCAATCCAATATCAGAGGGAGTATGATGAATGAACCAATCAAATATCTTATTATCAAACTCCTCTAACACCTCATTCGTATCAGCATCAATAAAACCATTTTGTACCAGGTATTCAATTCCCCAACCAATACCAGCTAAACCATTTTCAAAGTCAACTGGTGTAGATGTATTTATATCATCATAAATTTCATCTATTAATTCACCGGCATAATCTTCATAAATTTGCTTTCCGGTTTTCCGGGACAAATGAAAAAAGAAAATAGAGATCCCCATCTTGCCATGCATCAGGCCAATGTTATCAATGAAGCTGGCATTCAGCAGAAGGGTATTAATGATTCTGTTATGTCTATCACTTTGCATAATCCGCAATCTCTTTTTATAAATTACATCAACTACAAACTTAATATAATTAGGATTTAGCTTTTAAAATAGTTGATTTATTTAGCTTACACCTAAAATACGCAAATGAATTATTAAACCACGAATTTCACAAATTACACGGATTCAACACAAATTTATTTGGTTTCA